>JASLCO010000265.1 GCA_030146505.1 Moraxellaceae bacterium | reverse complement strand
GGGTCGATGTCCCAGAGTTCCTTGATGCCCAGACCGTAATGTTGGGGGTCGGCATCCTTGTCCAGGTCGAATTTCTTGATGAGCTCTTTGCCCAGGCTGCCGCGGCAACCTTCGGCAAACAGGGTGTACTTGGCATGCAGTTCGTAGCCGGGGGTGTAGCTGTGCTTGTGGCTGCCGTCGCGGGCCACACCCATGTCGCCAGTGGCGATGCCCTTCACGGAGCCGTCTTCGGCATACAGCACTTCGGAGGCAGCGAAGCCGGGGAAGAGGTTCACTTCCAGTTCTTCGGCCTTGGTGGCCAGCCAGCGCACGAGGTTACCGAGGCTTATGACGTAATTGCCTTCGTTGTGCATGGGCTTGGGAACCATCCAGCCCGGCGTGAGCACGCTGCGCGTGTCATTCAGCAGGAAATAGACTTCATCGCGGACAACCGGCGTGTTGAGCGGCGCACCCTGTTCCTTCCAGTCCGGAAACAGTTCGGCCAGTGCGCGGGGCTCAAAGCAGGCGCCGGAGAGGATGTGGGCACCGAACTCGGAGCCTTTTTCCACCACGCACACGGAGATTTCGTGGCCGGATTCAATGCTCAGTTGGCGCAGACGGATAGCTGCCGACAGACCGGCCGGGCCGCCACCCACGATGACGACGTCAAACTCCATCGCTTCTCTTTCCACGATGCCTCTCCTCAAACAAGCTGGATAGTGTCCTCACTGCCACCTGGCAACACGCTAAGTACGCATAAGGACTCGATTTTCGAGCGGCGCGTAGTATAAAAGCAGCCATCCGAAAGGCCAATGAAAAGTCGCACACTATTTGTCCGACAGCATTGACCCGTGACCACTCAGGTTTCGTCATGACTGATAACGAAAGCGGCAAAAAGCCCGCCAGCTCCCAACTCAGGGCCGATCCCATGGCCATAGCCCGCCTGCTGAAAGACGAGGAGGGCAATGATCCCAAGGGCCTGCCGCCGGTGCACAAATGGAATCCGCCCTTCTGCGGTGATCTCAACATGGAGATCAGGCGCAATGGCCAGTGGTTCTACATGGGCACACCCATAGGCCGTGCGCCTCTGGTCAAACTCTTCAGCAGTGTGCTGCGCCGTGATGACGATGACTGCTATTACCTTGTGACACCTGTGGAAAAAGTGCGCATACACGTGGAAGACGCCCCCTTCCTGGCCGTACTGGTGGAGCGGCACGAGGAGGGTGGGGTGGCCTACCTCAAGTTCACCACCCAGACCGGCGATGTGGTGGTCGCCGGCCCCGAACATCCCATCCGCGTGGTTTACAAGGCGGACCAGGAACCTGCGCCCTATGTGCATGTGCGTGACCGGCTGGAAGCGCTGATCTCGCGCAACGTCTATTACCAGTTGGTGGACTGGGGGCTGGAGGCGCAAGAGCAGGGCCGGCCTGTGCTGCAGGTGGAAAGCGCGGGGCAGTGCTACACCATCGGCTATCTATGAATAAGCACTTCTTAAGCCGGACTGCCTTAGACAAGTTTGTTGCCGGGCTGGCGCCGACAGGCGGCTGTTCTAGGCTCAGGAATCGCCCCCGAGCAGTCCCCGAGGCCCATCATGCCCGTAATGCGCAGCCGTCTGCGTGCCCATGCCGTGGAGTGGCATGTAGCTCCGGCCGCTCATGTCGACCCGTTGCACCGCGCCGGTTTTCTTGACCTGCAGCGCCGCTGCAACAGCGAAATCTGCCGTCATCCCGGTCTGATACGCAATCCCTGGCTGGACCGGCTGGAAAGCGGCAGCATCGTCTTTGCCAGCCTGCTCAGCACCCTGCAGCAACTGGCCATTTTCATGCGTCAGCTGGTACTGGCCCGCGAGCAGCACACCCTGCAACTCACCGATGGCCAGGCCCTGATGGAAAGCGATGGCGGTACCGCCGTGGTCATCTGTTTTGATGAAAACGGCGTGCCGTGGTGCCCGCCCTTGCCCGGCATGGGCCTGGGCGATCCCTATGCCTTGAGCGAGCGTCTGCACCAGTGGTGGTCGGTCTGGCAACGCACCGTGCCGCATGCACCGGCCGGCTGGTGCATGCGCCAGTGCGAACAGGCCACGCGCGAGCTTTGCGATGCCATTGATGTGAACTACAACGCGCATGACCTCAGCATGGCGCTGGGCAGCATGCTGGCACTGGAAAACAGCATGAGCACGGATATCTGGCAGCGATTGGGGCGCAGCCTGCGCCAGCGTTGTGAAGAAAACGGCACCGGATTTCCTGACGCCGGGTTCTTTCCCGTAGCCGAAACCCATGCCCGTCTGCAGGCCCGGCACGGGCTTTACCTGCTGGAAGCGGCCAGCGTGCACGACCTGCTGGACAGCGACCAGTTCTTCCTGGCCAGCCAGGACATGCTGGACCGGCTGGACAGCTTCTGGAAAATGCAGGCCGAGCGCTTGCAATTGCGGCACTAGCCTGGATTAAAGCAGGGATTATCCAAGCATCCCGTCATACCCGCGCCAACAGGAATGACGGCCAGCAAAATGCTCATGTCATTGAATATAAAAACCCGAAAACTCAGGCCGCCACGATCAAACGCACGGCATGTGCAACAGAGCGCAGCGCCTGCAAGGCAGCCTCACCCTCGGCAAGGCGCTTTTCGAGAGTCCGGATTTCCGCCGGACGTATCGCCGGATTCACAGCCGCCAGCGCCTTCAGCCGCCCGATTTCCGCCTCGTTCTTTTCCCGCCAGCCGGCCAGCGCAGCCTCACGCAGCGCCGGCAATTGCCCTTCGGCATTCTTGACCGCACGCGCCATCAGGTTTTCCAGCAACTCCTGATGGCCTTTCACCACCTGTCGTGCCACGGCGCGATCCAGATGCTGTATCTGTTTCAGCAAGACATTATGGGCAACGCGCTCGGAGAGATCGCGTCCGTCCTGGTCCAGCAACACGCGCTGTGTCAGGGAGGGCAGGGCGGCTTCCACATTGAGGCCGCGCGGCGCCACGGTTTCCAGACGGAAGAAAATTTCCAGCAGCACCGTGCCAGGCTTGATGCCCTTGTTGCGTATCAGGGCGAGATTGGCATTGCCGTATTCCTGGGTCATGAAGAGATCCAGCAGGCCCTGCGGCATGGGATGCTCCCAGCTCAGGAAATGCACGTCTTCGCGTGACAGGGAATATTTGCGGTCAAAGGAAACCGTCATGCCTTCCGGATCAAGACCGGGGAAACCATCCAGCAACTGATGATCGCCGGGATGCAGGATATGCAGATGGGTTTCCACCTGTTCCTCCTGATCCACACCGAAAGCCGACCAGGCACGCTCCATGAAATTGGACAGCGTTTCGTCATCATCCTGTTCTTCAACCGCGGCAATCAGTTCAGCAGCTACATCCTTGCGGCAGGAATTGAGCTCGATAAGGCGGTCGCGGCCTTTTTCCAGATCCGCCAGCAGGTCATCACGCAGTGCTTTGGCTTTGCCCAAGAGGGCTTCGAAGCTTTCGCCACCTTCGCGCAGGGCGGGCGGGAACTCCGGCTTGAAGGCTTCGAGTATGGTGCGTGCTGTCGGACTGATGTTTTCAAAAGCATCCAGGCCTTCGTGATACCAGCGGAACAGGCGTTCCTGCGCCGTAACCTTGAAATAAGGCACATGCAGCTTGATGGTTTCTGTCTGGCCGATACGGTCGAGACGACCGATACGCTGCTCCAGCAGCTCGGGATCACCCGGCAGATCAAAGAGCACGAGGTGATGGGCAAACTGGAAGTTACGGCCTTCGGAACCGATTTCCGAGCAGAGCAGTATCTGCGCGCCGTATTCCTCGTCAGCAAAATAGGCAGCAGCGCGGTCACGTTCGAGCAGGCTCATGCCTTCGTGGAAAACGGAGGTGCGTATGCCTTCCTTGAGGCGCAGCCATTCTTCCAGTGCCAGTGCTACCGGGCTGGAACGACAGATGAGCAGGACTTTTTCGCGCTTAAGTTTTTTCAGCAGGGCCAGCAGCCATTCCACACGGGCATCGTCTTCGCACCAGCTGTCATCGCTGACATGCATTTCCGGATACAGGGCCTGCGCCAGCGTAGAAGGCTTGTGATCAGCTGGTGCCGGCAGCGGCGCCGGGAAACACTGGCGCTCGGGGAAACCGCCTATGGCTTCACGCGTATTACGGAAAAGCACTCGGCCCACACCGTGACGATCGAGCAGGGCCGCCAGAGCTTTTTCACGGCCGGCCACATCATCAGCAGCGGCCAGCAAATCTGCCGGCAGCTTTTCTGCCAGCGTTGCGCGTGCAGCAACACTCAGCGGTTCATCGCCCAGCAATTCTTCCGCCACGGCAGCCACGCTGGAGAAAGCTTCTTCTTCCTCGATAAAGGCTTCGAGATCGTGATAACGCGCCGGGTCCAGCAAGCGCAGACGCGCAAAATGACTGGCCACACCCAGATGCTCAGGTGTTGCGGTGAGCAGCAAAACGCCCGGCGTTTTTTCCGCAAGCAGGGCCACCAGTTCATAGGCGGCGCTGGGTTCTTCCGGCGACCACTCCAGATGATGGGCTTCGTCCACCACCAGCAAATCCCAGCCGGCGGTAATGGCAGCTTCTGCCAGGTCCGGATGATCGACCAGCAGCTCCTGTGCCATCAGCACGATCTGCTCGGTTTCAAAAGGATTCTGTTCTTCGTCGGCTTCACGCAGGGCAGCGGTACGTTCCAGATCGAAGAGCGCCGCATTCAGATTGAAGCGGCGGCGCATTTCCACCAGCCACTGGTACTGCAGGTTTTCCGGCACCAGGATCAGCACGCGGCCAGCACGACCGGTCTGCAACTGCTGATGGATGATGAGGCCGGCCTCAATGGTCTTGCCCAAGCCCACTTCATCGCCCAGCAACACGCGTGGCTGCGGACGATTGCCGACTTCATGCGCGATATAGAACTGGTGCGGCACTTTGCCAAGACGCGGGCCGACAAGGCCACGAACTGGCGACTGCGCCAGTTTTTCTTGCTGCAAAAGAGCCTGTACGCGCAGATTGAAGAGCTCGTTGCTGTCCAGTTGTGACGCGAGCAGACGCTCTTGCGGGCGCGACAGATGAATGTCGGCGGCGAGACGGGTTTCGTTGAGGTCGCTTTTGTCGCCTGCTGCATTTTGCACGGCATAACGCAGCAGGCCGCGCTGCTCGGTCACATCCAGCACGGTAAAGGCATTGCCGGCCACATCATGCACGGTATCGCCCACGGCAAAACGTATGCGCGAGAGTGGCGCATTATTGCGCGCATAAACGCGGGTTTCTTCGCTCTTGGGGAAAAGCACGGTGAGTGAACGCGCATCGGTTTCTACCATCACGCCAAGACCCAGCTCGGTTTCAGTGTCGGAAATCCAGCGTTGGCCGATGGCAGGGGCGAAAAGGGCGGAGCTCATGCAGTCTGATTCTCTCTGGTGTTGTTCTTCAGAATGGTGCCGGCCGCGTAAAACGCAGACGGGCAGCACTCACAGGATGGGTGAATTCCAGGGTTTCGGCATGCAGGCAAAGACGCGAGCCCGGCGGGCAGGCGGCAGCCGGTGCATAAAGTTCATCGCCCAGCAGCGGATGTCCCAGCGCCTGCATATGCACGCGCAACTGATGCGAACGGCCAGTGTGGGGAGTGAGGGCGACACGGGCGTAATCCTCGTGCTGTTCCAGCAGACTCCACTCCGTGAGGCTGGGCTGGCCGTTTTCCATGTCCACGACATGCCGGGGCTTGGTGGGCGGGTCGTAGCGCAAGGGCAGGGTGATGCGGCCGCCGGACTCCATGAGCTGGCCCAGCGCGAGCGCGATATAGCGCTTGTCCACTTCGCGGTCATGGAACTGACGGGAAAGCTCACGATGGCTGTCGGCATTACGCGCGACAACAAGAAGGCCGGAAGTGTCCTGATCCAGGCGATGCACGATGCGGGCGCCGGGATAATCCGGCTGCAGGCGTGCAATCAGGCAGTCCTGCTTGTCATCGCCACGGCCCGGCACGCTGAGCAGGCCGGCCGGCTTTTCCACCACCAATAGCTCGGCATCGGCATACAGCACGTGGTGTACGCAGGCGGGCTCAAAAAAGGCGGGCAGGGCAGACATGGACAACAAGCACCGGCATGGCAAGGAGCAGCGGGCGCGAATTGTAGGGTCTGTTGGCGTTTCACGCCATGCGGCGCTGGGAGCAGTTTTGGCCCAGCGCAAGGAGTGAAAGGCGCGGTGTAGTCACTCCACACAAGCCTTGAACGACACAGTGATGGGCCAAAACCG
>JASLCO010000257.1 GCA_030146505.1 Moraxellaceae bacterium | reverse complement strand
GATGGGGCCTTCGCGGTAGAGGCGCGGCATCATGCTGTCTTCCATCACGCCGCTGCCGCCTATGGTCTCCATGGCTTCATAGGCGTGATTGGGGACGCGTTTGCAGATCCAGTATTTGCCAACGGCAGTGGCAAGACGCACCAGCAGGTCTTCGTGCTCATCCTGGCGGTTGTCCATGGCGCGAGCCATACGCATGGTCAATGTCATGGCGGCTTCACTTTCCAGGGCGAGATCGGCCAGCACATTCTGCATCAAAGGCTGATCTATAAGTTTCTTGCCGAAGGCCGAGCGCTGCTGGCAGTGATGCATGATTTGCGAAACGGCCATACGCATACCGGCGCTGGAACCAATCATGCAGTCAAAGCGCGTCATGCTCACCATTTCTATGATGGTGCGCACACCGCGCCCTTCTTCACCCACCAGCCAGCCCAGTGCACCACGCAACTCGATTTCGCTGGAAGCATTGGAGACATTGCCCATCTTCTTTTTCAGGCGCAGCACCTGCAGCGGATTCTTTGTGCCATCCGGTCGCCAGCGCGGCACGAGGAAACAGGAGAGACCACCCGGCGCCTGTGCCAGCACGAGAAAGACATCACACATGGGGGCCGACAAAAAGAATTTATGGCCCACCAGTTCATAAGGCTGGGCCGGACCACCTGAGCCAATCGGAAATGCCTTGGTGGAATTGGCTCGGACATCAGAGCCGCCCTGCTTTTCCGTCATGCCCATGCCGACCGTGATGCCGGCTTTCTGTTCCGCCGGCACATTGCGCGGGTCATACACACGCGCTGTGATTTTCGGCTCCCAGATTCTGGCCAGCTCAGGCGTGGTACGCAGTGAAGGCACGGCAGCAAAAGTCATAGTGATGGGACAACCATGGCCGGCCTCTACCTGAGTATGCAGATAGGACTTGGCAGCACGCACAACATGGGCGCCGGCTTTGGGCTCAGCCCAGGGCGCGGCATGCAGGCCATGCTCTATCGAAGTCTTCATGAGCTGGTGGTAGGCCGGATGGTATTTCACCAGATCGACACGATTTCCGAAGCGGTCATGCGTATCGAATTCCGGCGGGAATTTATTGGCCAGTGCCCCCAGCTCCAGATAATCCGCAGCACCGATTTTCGCGCCGAAGGCTTCCAGCTCATCTTCACTCCAGCCGCCACCTTCGCGCTGCACCGCTTCACGCAGGGCGGCATCCCGTTCGAAGAGGTTGTAGTCCTGCAATTCGCTGGAGATATTTTCCACGCTGTGCGTGCTGGCCAGGAAAAGGGATTCCTGCGAATTCTTGACCGGGGTATTCATGATGCTTTCCTCAGGAATTTTCAGGCCGGACCGGATGACACAATGCGCAGCACATCCAGATAGCCCGGTGACTCGGGCACGGCGCCGCGCTCACGCAGCATGCGATGCATCAGCGGCAAGCGGAAATACGGGACCGAGGCCATGACATGGTGCTCGATATGATAGTTCACGCGTATGGGCGCCACCGTGGCGCGGGCAATGAAGCCGGCACGGGTGCTGCGCGTATTCAGGAACATGTCCGTGCTCCTTTCCGTACAGGCATGTTCGGCCATGGAACGTATACGCAGGAAAAGCGGAAATGGCGTGACATAGGACAGCACCCACACGGCATAGAGCCAGGGATGGCCACTGGCCCAGAGTGCCGCGAAAAGAATGCCGTTGGTGAGCAACATGCCCGAGCTGTTGCGCAGCAGCGACAGGGGATATTCCCACCAGCGCCGGCCTTGCTGCGGCAGCTTCACGATATCGTTGGCCACCGTCCATTTTAGGATGCCGGCATCCATGAGCAGACGGCCGAGAAAATACTTGAGACCGGTCAGGCCGACCAGATCACGCGCAAACTTGCGTGCCAGTGAAGAGCGCGAAACCGGAAACGGCGCCACCAGCGAAAGATCCGTGTCTTCAGGCTGGCCGGTCTTGCTGTGGTGCATGAGGTGATGCACGCGGTATTTTTTCACATCATTCCAGATGGGGCGCGCGCAGAACCAGTCGCCGAAAAAATCATTCATCCAAGGCGTCTTGAACAGGGTCTTGTGCGCTGCCTCGTGATGCAGGATGGCCAGGCCGAGATGTCGCCCCGCCATCACGATGAAACCCAACACGAAAACCGGCACAGCGATATACCAGGCCTGTGTTGTCGCCCAGGCCAGCAAGGCAAAAGTGGCGATGATCACGCCCCAGGTAAAGGCCACCGCAGCCAATCCCATGAGATCGGAGCGCTCAGTCAGCATTTTGATTTCTTCACGCGTGAAAATATCCGTCACCTTGCGACGTGTGACCGCCGGCATTTCAAGAGGCGTGGCGGAATCGGGAATCATGGCAGTCATGGCAATCTCGAAAATAAAGATCGATGGAAAATCAGTGTGAAACGGAGGCAGAGGTATCGCTGCCCAGTGCCGGCAGGATGCGCAGCTTGCGCCAGATCAAATGGCCGGCGGCGTCATAGCGCAGCACGGTGTCGACAAAGGCGCGGCGCTCCGCGCTGTCCACCAAGGGATCAGGCAAGAGCGGATCGAACACCAGCTGGCGTATGGCGCTGCCGCCCATGAGGAAGGATTCGCGCGCCGCCACTTCCGGCTCCAGGGTGTCGGACTGCTGCAGCCATTTTTCCAGTTGCTCGCGTGTCTTGCGGTAGGAACGCGTCAGCGCCTTGCCATCCCAGAGTGCACGCGCACGGGCTTCGCGCTCGGCATCGAAATCCGTGGCGAGAAAAACCGCAGCGGCCGTATCCAGTCCCAGCTTGTGCAGACGCTCGCGCACCGCAGCCACACCGCCCACCAGATTGTCCGGGCGAATGAAAAATTCATGATCCAGCTGGCGAAAGCCCAGCATTTCCAGCGCCCGGTCACGCTGACCCAGGGCCGCACGATTGCTGCGCCCCAGTGCGCCGCAATACACGGCTATCCAGGCCCCGCTCCACTCGCAGACACGCGATTCGGCCACGCGCCAGGTACTCACATCCTCGGCCAGCTCGGTGGCATTGGCGCCCAGGCGGTAAGCCCCGCGCCCGGCGGCTTCTATCATTCCGGCAGCGGCCAGGCGCACCAGGGCCACGCGCACGCTGTTCTCGCGTATGCCGAAAAGACCACAGGCGGCGACGGCTTCACGGGCCGACATGGCCTGCCCTTCGGCGCCCAGCAGGAATTTGAGGATGAGGTGGCGGGGGTTGGGAGCCATTTCATTACTCGATAAATCTCATGTTGCCGAGAATCGTAATGTTACATAGGATGCCAATGCAAGCTTATCGATGTAATTAAAACTGCCGGTAAGGAGATCCTCATGCCCACTGCATCTGAACCTGCACCCCGCCTTGTCCTCACCGAACGCAGGCCGCCCCTGCTCATCGTCACCCTCAACCGGCCGGAAGCGCGTAATGCCGTGGACGGCCCCACCGCCCGCGCCCTGGCCGAAGCCCTGCTGCAGTTCGAGGACGACGCTGAGCTCAGCGTGGCCATCCTGACCGGCACCGGCGGCCATTTCTGCGCCGGCGCTGATCTCAAGGCCGTGGCCTCCGGCGATCCTGCGCGCAGCAATAGCCTGGCCCCGCCCGATGATGGCGCTTTCGATTCCGGGCCTATGGGTCCCAGCCGCTTCCAGCTCAGCAAACCCGTGATTGCGGCTGTTTCCGGCTACTGCGTGGCCGGTGGTCTTGAGCTCGCGCTCTGGTGTGATCTGCGTGTGGCCGATGCCAGCGCTGTTTTCGGTGTGTTCTGCCGACGCTTCGGCGTGCCCTTGATTGATGGCGGCACTGTGCGCCTGCCACGCGCCATCGGCATGAGTCGCGCGCTTGATCTCATCCTCACGGGTCGCGCTGTCGATGCAAACGAGGCGCTGCAGATGGGCCTCGCCAATCGCGTCGTGAAAAACGGCGAGCTCATGGCGGAGGCGAAAAAACTCGCGCTGCAAATTGCCGCCTTTCCGCAAACCTGCCTGCGCGGTGATCGCCGCAGCGCTTACGAACAATGGGGCATGGATGAAAGCAGCGCCCTGAAAAATGAATTTGCACATGGCCTGCGCACCTTGCAGTCGGGTGAAACCCTGCAGGGTGCCGGACGTTTCAGTGGCGGCACCGGTCGCCACGGTGATTTTGAAAACTGAGAGGCAGAGAAAGAAAAATGGACACGCTGAAAACCATGACCTACGAGGTCACCGGCCGCATCGCCCGTATCACCCTGAACCGCCCTGCCCGCGGCAATGGCATCACCATGGACATGCCGCGCGAACTGGCCGCCTGTGTTGAGCGCGCCGATCTTGATCCGGCCGTGCATGTAATGGCGCTTTCAGGAAATGGCTCCGGCTTTTGCGGCGGCTACGATCTGGTCGACAGTGCGGAAAAACTCGCCTTCGATCACGGCAGCAGTGAATTTCCTCAAGGTTCGCCAGTCGATCCGCGCGTGCAGATGCAGAACCATATTCCCGGCCAGACCTGGGATGCCATGATCGATTTCGCCGGCATGAGCCGTAACGTGAAAGGCTTCATGAGTCTTTTCCACGCCAACAAGCCCGTGGTGTGCAAGGTGCATGGCTTTTGCGTGGCCGGTGGCACTGATATGGCCCTGTGCTCGGACCTGCTGGTAATCGCCGACGATGCCAAGATCGGCTATCCGCCGGCGCGTGTCTGGGGCTCGCCCACCACCTCCATCTGGTTTCACCGTCTCGGCCTGGAAAAAGCCAAACGCCTGCTGTTCACCGGCGACTGCCTTTCCGGCAAGGAAGCACAGGAATGGGGACTGGCCATAGAATCCGCACCTGCGGAAAATCTCGATGCACGTTTTGAAATCCTGCTGGAGCGCATCGCGCGCATGCCGGTGAACCAGCTCATGATGATGAAGCTGCTGCTCAACCAGTCCGTCATGCAGCAGGGCCTGCAGACCACGCAAATCCTTGGCACCGTCTTCGACGGCATCACCCGCCACAC
>JASLCO010000253.1 GCA_030146505.1 Moraxellaceae bacterium | reverse complement strand
GGCACCATGCTTCTGAGACTTCTTGACTTGGGCAGTAATAACCTCCCATTGCCTCTCATTAAGCCTTTCATCCTCCGCCCGAGTACCGTCACTCATAAGCTGATAATTAATTTCTGCACGATCCATCGTGCTTATATCAAACTGAGGTACACGGAAAAGATCTTCCTCGAACTTGGGCAGCTGGCCGGTGCCCCGCAGGCTGTCGGCATTGGCCAGATAGGGTACATAGACTTCCTGATAGCCGTGCTGCTCGGTATGCGTGTCCAGCATGAACTGCGTCAGCGCGCGTTGCAGCTTGGCCAGTGGGCCTTTCAGTACCGAGAAACGGCTGCCGGCAATTTTCACCGCAGTTTCAAAATCCAGCAGACCCAGTGCTTCACCGAGATCCGCATGATCTTTCGGTGCGAAGGAAAACTCTTTCGGCGTGCCCACTTTACGCAGCTCGACATTGTCTTCCTCGCCCTTGCCGGCCGGCACGGACTCATGCGGCAGATTGGGAATGGTGAGCTGCAGGTTTTCAAACTCGGCCTGCACGGCTTCAAGATCAGTCTGTGCCACCTTCAGCTTGTCACCAATGGCATTCATCTCGGCCATCACGGCCGCCACATCTTCGCCCTTGGCCTTGGCCTGACCAATACGCTTGGAACCGGCATTACGTTCGGCCTGCAGTTTTTCCGTTTCTGTCTGCAGGGCTTTGCGTTTTTCTTCCAGCGCAAGAATGGGGGCGGTATCCAGCGTGATATTGCGCACAGCGAGGCGTTGGGCCACAAGGGCGATATCGGTGCGCAGCAGTTTCGGGTCCAGCATGATGGCTCTTCTTGAATAATCAGGTGAATTGTTTGGCCAGCATGGCGCCGGCAATGGTGGCGAGCAGGCAGATCGCCACACTCAGGAATACATTGGCTCCCGCCCAGGCGAAGCGGCCCTCTTCAATCAGTATCCAGGTTTCCCAGCTGAAGCTGGAAAAGGTGGTGAAGCCGCCCATGATGCCGGTAACCAGCAGCAGGCGGTAGCTCTCTCGCCACTCCCCGGCTCTCAGGAGTACGACCATGACAAGACCGATCAGGAAACTGCCGGCGATGTTTACAAACAGCGTGCCCCAGGGAAATGACGCGGCATTTGGCGATACGGTCTCGGCCCAGCGGTTCACGGCCGCCGCGGCGCCATAGCGTGCCATGGAGCCCAGTGCGCCGCCGATTGCCACCAGGACCAGAGGATGCATGGCATTCATTTACGCACCCCCTTGCGCGATACACGCTGCCATTCGCTGGCCGCGTCTTTCTCTCGCAGGTATTTCAATTTTTCGCCAATCTTTATTTCCAGACCGCGTGGCACCGGCTCGTAAAAACGCTCATGGGCAATGGATTCCGGCAAATACGATTCACCGGCCACATAGGCTTCGGGGAAGTCGTGGGCATAGTGGTATTCCGCGCCATATCCCTGCTCTTTCATGAGCTTGGTGGGGGCATTGCGCAAATGCAGTGGCACTTCCAGCGTGCCGGTTTCACGCACGCGCTTGCGTATCGTATTCCAGGCGTTGTAGACGGCATTGCTCTTGGGCGCAGAGGCGAGATAAGCAACTGCCTGTGCAATGGCCAGCTCACCTTCAGGCGAGCCCAGGCGCTCCTGTACGTCCCAGGCATTGAGACAGAGCGGCAGCGCGCGCGGGTCAGCATTGCCTATGTCTTCGCTGGCCATGCGTACGACACGACGGGCGACGTAAAGCGGATCGCAACCACCATCCAGCATGCGCGCCAGCCAGTAGAGCGCGCCATCCGGATTGCTGCCGCGCACGGATTTGTGCAGGGCGGAAATCTGGTCGTAGAAATATTCACCCTGCTTGTCGAAGCGGCGGGCATTGCCCAGCAGGCTTTCGGAAACCACGGCTTCGCTGATTTCGTTACCTTCAGGGCCGCCATCAGAAAGATCAGCGGCAATTTCCAGAATGTTCAGGGCTCGACGGGCATCACCGTCCGCAGCACGTGCAATCTGGCGCAAGGCCGCCTCCCCTGCCCTGACCTTCTGCGAACCCAGGCCACGCTTTTCATCGGTCAGCGCCTGTTGCACCAGGCGCAGCAGATCGTCTTCTTCCAGACTGCGCAGCACATAGACACGGGCGCGCGAGAGCAAGGCGTTATTCAGTTCGAAAGAAGGATTTTCCGTGGTTGCCCCGATGAAGATGACGGTGCCGTCTTCCACATAGGGCAGGAAAGCATCTTGCTGCGATTTGTTGAAGCGGTGCACTTCGTCCACGAAGAGCACGGTCTTCTCGCCCATCTGTTTATGCAACTGGGCCTCATCTATCGAAGCGCGGATTTCCTTGACGCCGGAAAGCACGGCAGAAATGGCAATGAAGCGCGCATCGGAAGCACCGGCCATCAACCGCGCCAGCGTGGTCTTGCCGACGCCGGGCGGTCCCCACAACACCATGGAATGGATATGACCGGCATCAATGGCTTCGCGCAGGGGCTTGCCGGGAGCAAGGATATGTTGCTGGCCGACATAGTCTTCCAGCCGGGTCGGCCGCATGCGTGCGGCAAGGGGCTGGTAGGGAGCGTCGGCCATGAATGCGTGACTCAGAGCTGGTCGATGACATCCACACCCTTGGGCGGTGTGAATTCGAATTGTGCAGCAGCGAGCACGGGATTCACCTGCACATTGCTGAAACGGATGTCGGTTTTCTGGCCCAAGGTATCCACCAGCACCATCTGCTCTAGCTGGTTGCCCTTGAAGCGCACGCGCAGGGTTTCAAACAGTGCTTCCTTGCCATGCGGCTTGAGCAGGAAAGCCTGTTCGCCGGCACTGCCGGCTTCCTGGGAAATCACAAAAGCGTCGTCCAGCTTGCGCGGATCACCCGAGAGCAGGAGCGCTGGTGTATTGCCCACCTGATCATCCAGTTTCTGCTTGGTGGCCTGCATGAGTTCCGGATCATAAATCCACAGCACCTTGCCGCTGGTCAGTACCATCTGCGGCGAAGGCTTTTGCACCTCCCAGCGGAAAAGTCCCGGGCGCTTCACGGCCAGTTTGCCGCTCTGCACCGGTTGCGGGCGTCCTTTGGCATCGCTGGTGATCTGGGCGAAATCGGCCTGCATGCTGGTGACACTGGCAAGCACCTTGGTGAGTGCCGCGGCCGATGCCTCGTCTGCCTGCACGGATGAGGCAAAAAAGCCCAGACAGAAAACCAGCAGGAAAGAAAAAACGCGCATGACTTACTCCCGGTTCGGCACAACGACTTCGCGCTGGCCATTGGACTGCATGGGGCTGACCACCCCGGCCATTTCCATGGCTTCGATAAGGCGGGCCGCGCGGTTGTAGCCGATCTTGAATTTGCGCTGCACAAAGGAAATGGAGGGACGACGGGTTTCCAGCACGAAGTTGACGGCTTCGTCGTAAAGGGGGTCGGCTTCAGGATCGCCACCCATATCATCATTGCCGCCGAAGCCTTTGCCACCGTCAGTGACTTCCAGCGAGCCTTCAAGGATTTCGTCGATGTAATCCGGCTCGCCGCGCGCACGCCAGTCGGCCGCCACGCGATGCACTTCTTCGTCGCTCACGAAAGCACCGTGCACACGCTCCGGCAGGC
>JASLCO010000297.1 GCA_030146505.1 Moraxellaceae bacterium | reverse complement strand
CGGGCGTGTGCTGACCAATGCCGCGCGTTTTCCGCTGACGGTGAAAACCGCCAGCTATTCGCCACTGGCAAAATTTTCGGCGGATTTTGGCGTGGTGGAAAAAGCCGCGGGTGCCGTACCGCTGACCTTGCGCAATCTGGATGCGGCCAGTGGAGTCAGTGCACAGTCGCGTCTTTTCACTTACAGGTTGCCGGATTCGGACACTGAACTGCTGCGCTGGATCAACCGCTTCCGCCAGTACCAGGGCCGCGTTTCCTGCTACCAGTGCATACGCCGCGATGACAATGGCCGCGCGCTGGAGCCAGACCCGCGTTCGATTCCTTTCCTGGCCAAGGAAACAGGGGCAAGCGTGCAAGCCTTGCCGCGCACGCTACCCGCGAAAGAGTTTGAAGTAGTCGGCCTGCCGGTGCAGCAGGGTGTTTATGTCCACGAGGTGGAAAGCCGCTATCTCGGTGAGGCGCTGATAGAAAACAAGGCGCCCATGTATGTCTCCGCGCTCAGTATCGTCACCAATCTCGGCGTGCATCTGCGCACGGCACCGCAGGGTTCGCTGGTCTGGGTGACTTCACTGGACAAGGGTTTGCCGGTGGCTGGTGCCGACATCACCGTGGTGGAGTGCAAGAGCAATTCGGTGGTGGCGCGTGGCAAGACCGACAAGCAGGGCATTGCTCGTCTTGACCTGCCGTCCAGCCTCAATGATTACGTGGAAAGCTGTCCCAACCGCTATGCCGTGGTGGCGCGCGTTGCCGGCGATGTCGGCATCGTGCTGCCGGGTTGGGACGAGGGCATTGAGTCCTGGCGCTTCAATCTTTCCGGCTGGCAGCATTCCGGCAGCCTGATCGCCCACACCATCCTGGACCGCAGCCTGTTGCGTGCCGGCGAAACCGTACACATGCGCCATGTGGTGCGCGAAACCTCGCTGCAATCGCTGGGGGCGCCGCGCAATGCCCGCTACAAGCGCATCGTCATCCGCCATGAAGGCAGCGGCCAGGAATATGAGTTGCCGGTGAATATCGGCGCCGATGGCAATGGCGACAATGAATGGCAGATTCCGCGTGCCGCCAAGCTCGGCATGTACAGCATCACGCTGGAGCTGGGCAGCGATTCCAGCTACCAGCTCGGCACGTTCCGCGTGGAAGAATTCCGTCTGCCGGTTTTGAAGGCCCAACTGCAACTGCCGGCCGGTCCGCTGGTGGCGCCGGCTTCCGTGCCGGTGGACATGCAGCTGCAATACATCAATGGTGGTGTCTATCCGCAGGCCAAGGTGACACTGCGTGGCCGGCTTCAGCCTTCGGGCATGTCTTTCCCGCAATACGAAGGATATTCCTTCGGCTATGTGCGTTATGAAAACGAAGAGGGCGAGGCGGCCGATGAAGGCGATCAGACCGTCACGCTGGAAGAACAGGCCTTGACCCTGGACGACAAGGGTGGCCTGCGTGTCAGCAGCGGCAAGCTGCCGCCCTTGAAAAAAATCAGCCAGCTCAGCGTGGAAATGGAATACCGCGACCCCAGCGGTGAAATCCACACCACGGCCGCCAGCACCATGCTCTGGCCTGCGGTGGTGATTCCCGGCGTGAAACTGCCGAGCTGGATTTCCCTGGAAGGCGGCAAGCCGCAGAAGATCGACATCATTACCCTGGGCAGCGACAGCAAACCACGCGGCAATGTGGCGGTGAGCGTGAAGGCGGAAATGCAGAGCTACCAGTCGCACCGTCGCCGCACCGTGGGCGGTTTCTATTCCTATGAAAGCGTGCAGAAAACCGAAGCCATGCCGCTTGCCTGTGCCGGCCGCAGCGACAAGAACGGCCGTCTTTCCTGCATGGTGACGCCAACCCGTTCCGGTCAGATGGTGGTGACGGCCGATGCCGTGGATGATGCCGGCAATCATATGCAGAGCACGTCCTCCACCTGGGTCAGCAATGGCCAGCGCTGGTGGTTCGACCAGAGCAATGACGACCGCATCGATCTCATTCCGGAGAAAAAGGAATACCAGGCCGGCGAGACCATGAAACTGCAGGTACGCATGCCTTTCCCGGAGGCGACGGCATTGATTGGTGTGGAACGCGATGGCGTGATGGAAACTTTTGTGCAGACCATCAAGTCCGACAACCCTGTCATCAGCCTGCCGGTAAAAGCGGATTACGCGCCCAATGTCTTCATCTCTGCCTTGCTGGTGCGCGGCCGCAATGATGCCGTGGCGCCCACGGCGCTTATCGATCTCGGCAAGCCGGCATTCAAGCTGGGCATTGCCGAAGTGAAGGTGGGCTGGGCCGCCTGGCGTCTGGGTGTGAATGTGAAAACGGACAAAGCCCGTTATCACCCGCGTGAAAATGCCAGCGTCGATGTGCAGGTCACGCCCCCTGCCGGCCAGAGCCTGCCGGCCAATACCGAAATCACGCTGGCGGCCGTGGACGAGGCCCTGCTGGAGCTGGCCGGCAATGACACCTGGGATGTGCTTACGCCCATGATGATGGAGCGTGGCCATGACGTGGATACCGCCACCTCGCAGTTGCAGGTGGTGGGCAAGCGTCATTACGGCCGCAAGGCTCTGCCGCCTGGAGGCGGCGGCGGCCGTGAGGGCGGCACGCGCGAGCTTTTCGATACGCTGGTTTACTGGCAGGCAAGGGCCAAAGTTGGAGCCGACGGTCGCGCGCAGTTTTCCGTACCGCTGAATGACTCGCTCACCGGCTTCAAGATCGTGGCCATTGCCACCAGTGAAAACCGTTTCGGCACGGGCGATACCCGTATGGAAAGCTACAAGGATCTTTCCGTGCTTTCCGGCCTGCCGCTGGTGGTGCGTCAGGGCGATAAACTCGATCCCGGTTTCACGCTGCGCAATTCCAGCGATAAAACGCAAAGCATACGCTTCACGGCCGAGCTGGAAGGACGCGGCAAGGTGCTGGAGAAAACGCTGGAGCTTGCGGCTGGAAAATCGGCCGTGATTCCGGTGCCGTTCACCGTGCCGGCCGATGTGGACGAGCTGAAGTGGATGGTTTCAGCGGAAGGGCAGGGCTCGAATGCGAATGTCAGCGACCGCATGAAGCTCACGCAGAAAGTACTGGACCCGGTACCCGAGCGCGTCCTGCAAGGCACACTGCTGCAACTGGAAAAGCCCACGGACATTCCGGTGCAGAAACCGGAGGGCGCCTTGCCCGGTGGCGCCTTGCGCATTTCCGGCGAAGCGCGTCTTTCCGACAGCCTGGACGAGGTGAAGCGCTTTTTCGTCAATTACCCCTACAGCTGCCTGGAGCAGAAGACTTCAAAGGCGGCCGGTCTTCAGGATCGCGCCCGCTGGGACGAAGTGATGGACCTGTTGCCGGTCTATCTCGACGACAAGGGCTTTGCCGGTTTTTATCCGGGTACGGGCGGCTACCCCTTCCTCAACGCCTATATCCTGCGTGTCTCGCGTGCCTTGAATTATCCGGTGCCGGAAGTTTCACGAAAACGCATGCTGGATGCGCTGGTGGATTATGTGGAAGGCCGCGTTGCGTTTGATGACTGGCGCCTGCATGAACTGGATGATCCCTACCGTCGCCTCGAAGTGCTGTCGCTGCTGGCGCAATATGGCCGTTTCAAGCCGGCGCAACTGGATACGCTGAACATTGATCCGCCACGCTGGACCACGTCCATGCTGGTGAACTGGTATGAATTGTTGCGTGCCTCGCCATCCATTCCGCGTCGCGACGAGCGCCTGGCGCAGGCGGAAAGCCTCCTGCGTTCGCGTCTCACCCTGCAGGGAACGGCTTATCTGCTTTCCGAAGGCGAATATTCCTGGTGGTGGCTGTATGACAACGATGCCGCTACGGTGGCCCGCCTCATGATCGCCACCATGGACCAGCCGGCCTGGAAGGAAGACCAGCCGCGTCTGCTGCGTGGTCTGCTGATGCGCCAGGCCGAAGGCCACTGGAGCACCACGGTCGCCAATATGTGGGGCGGTTTTGCGCTCAAGCGCTTTAGCGAAACCTTCGAGCGTGATCCGGTGATGGGGCGCACGGGCATTACGCTGGGCAGCCAGCAAGCCGCATTGGACTGGAGCAACAAAGAGCCGGCACCGGTACGCGTGGATTGGCCGGCCAAACCCGATGTACTGAAAATTGCCCAGGAAGGCACGGGAAAACCCTGGATCACGGTACAGTCGCGCGCCCGCATTCCGCTGAAAGCGCCACTCTCCACCGGCTTCAAGGTGGAAAAATCCATGGAACCCCTGCAGCAGAAAGTGAAAGGGCAGTGGAGCGTGGGTGATGTCGTGCGCGTGCGCCTGAAGCTGGATGCGCAAAGCGATGTGGGCTGGGTGGCGCTGGACGATCCCATTCCTGCCGGCAGCACCCTGCTGGGCCGCGCACTGGGGCGTGACAACTCACGTGCCGCCGAGCAGCCGGATACCCGTGGCGCTGGATACGACAGCGATTATGAAGGCGACTATCCGGAAGAGAGCGGCTGGAACTGGCCGACCTATGCCGAGTTTGGCGCCGACAGCTATCGCGCCTATTTCGAGCGCATCTACAAAGGCAATGGTGAAATCACCTATACCCTGCGCCTGAACCAGTCGGGCGATTTCCGTCTGCCGCCCACCCGTGTGGAAGCCATGTATGCACCGGAAATGTTCGGCATGACGCCGAATCAGAATTGGGTAGTGCTGCCGTGAGGTTCTGCCGTTAATAAGAGCGCGGATTCGTAGGAGCGGCTTCAGCCGCTAACCCTGAGTACACGCGCCGGAAGGTTCCCGGCTGAAGCCGCTCCTACGGGCCCCAAACGTGTAGGTGCGAATGAATTCGCACAAATCCGCGCCTCTGTGCGAATTCATTCGCACCTACAGAAGAAGGAAAAGACAGTTGCTCCTACAAACCAGGCCTACGTCCTTTCTCTGGGATTTTTGATGCGCTGTTTATTTTTATTGCCGCTTCTCTTTTCGCTGGCCTTGCCGATTGGGGCCGAGGCTGCCGCTCCCGCTTTTGTCGACATCAAAGACGGCTTCCACTCTTCCTATGCCGAGTTGCAGGACCGCAACGGTGTTTTCCTGCATGCGCGGCGCGTGGACATGCAGGTCAATCGTCTGGGCTGGGTGGAGCTACGGGACGTTTCCCCCGCGCTGATCGAGGCCGTGATCTTCACGGAAGACCGGGAGTTCTACGATCACCACGGTATAGATTGGTCAGCAACGGCATTGGCAACTTTCAAGCTGATGACCGGCAGCAAGTCGCGTGGAGCCAGCACCATTTCCATGCAACTGGCCGGCCTGCTCAATACCGAACTGGGTTGGCGCACGGGCGGCCGTTCGCTGTCGCAGAAATGGAGCCAGATGCAGGCAGCGCGCGATCTGGAATCGGCCTGGAGCAAGGCGGAAATCCTTGAGGCTTATTTCAATCTCGTCACTTTCCGTGGTGATTTGCAGGGTGTGGGTGCGGCCAGCCGCGCCTTGCTGGGCAAGGTGCCGGCAGGCATCAGCCGCGATGAAGGCTTGTTGCTGGCCTCATTGCTGTCGTCGCCCACGGCCACACCGGAACGGGTGACGCAGCATGCCTGCGCTCAGATTGCCGCCGGTTTCCAGCAGGCTGACTGTAATGCCGTGCGTGCGCTGGCTTTTACGCGCCTTGTGCGTCGTCTTTCGCCGTATCCGGAAAGCCCGGCGCTGGAAGCCCTGAGTGCGCAATTGCTGAAAACGGCGAATGTGCCCGTACGAACTTCGCTGGATGCCGTTTTGCAAAAGCAGGCACAGGATATCCTGGCGGCACAGCTGGCCCAGTTGCGTGCACGCCATGTGAATGCCGGGGCCGTGCTGGTATTGGATAACGCCACGGGCGAGGTGCGGGCCTATGTGGCCAATGCGGGCCTGGTGGAATCGGCGCGGTTTTATGATGGCGTGCAGGCCCTGCGTCAGGCCGGTTCCACGCTCAAGCCTTTTCTTTATGAGCTGGCGCTTGAAAAGAAATACCTGACGGCGGCCTCCGTGCTGGAAGACAGCGCCCTCAGTCTTGCCACGCCTACCGGTCTGTATACGCCGCAAAACTACGAAGGCGATTTCAAGGGGCCGGTGAGTGCGCGTGTGGCCCTGGCCAGCTCGCTGAACATTCCGGCAGTGCGTGTATTGAATCTCGTGGGTGTGGAAAACGGCTGGATGCGTCTGCGCCAGCTCGGCTATTCCAGCCTTACGGAAGCGCCGGATTTCTACGGCTTTGCGCTGGCCCTGGGGGGCGCCGACGTCAGCCTGTGGATGCAGGCCAATGCTTACCGTGCGCTGGCCAATGGCGGCCTCTATTCCGAAGCGGGCTTCATTCCCGACCGTGTGCCGGCCCAGCAGCGCGTGATGGGCGACGAGGCCAGCTTCGTTATTGCCGACATCCTGAGCGACCGCAGTGCGCGGGCGCTGACTTTCGGTCTGGACAATCCTCTGGCCACGCCTTTCTGGAGCGCGGTGAAAACCGGCACCAGCAAGGACATGCGTGACAACTGGTGCGTGGGTTTTTCGCGGCACTACACGGTGGCGGCCTGGGTGGGCAATCTGGATGGTGCGGCCATGCATGATGTGTCCGGCATCAGCGGAGCCGCGCCCATCTGGGCTGGCGTGATGAATGCGCTGGAAGGCGGGCAGGTGCGCCCCGGTGGTGATCTGCCGCCGGTACCGCTGAGCCTTGTCCGCCAGCGTGTGAAATTTTCGGGGCTGAAAGAGCCGGTACGCGAGGAATGGTTTTTACCGGGCACGGAAATGAGCGAGGTGGAATTCGTGCCGCAGGCCTCGTCACGCATCAGTTATCCCGCCAATGAAACCCTCATCGCCATAGACCCGGATATTCCCGAGGCGCAGCAGCGTGTGCGCTTTCGTGCGGAAGCACCGGAACGTGGCATGGAGTGGTGGCTGGATGGCGTGAAGCTGGGGCCGGCCCGCGATCATGACTGGAAACCCCAGCCCGGCCAGCACCGGCTTTCCCTGCGCGATGCGCAGCGACGCGAACTGGATGCTGTGGTGTTTACTGTGCGTGGTCAGTGGAAACAGAAACCCTAGGGGCGGCTTCAGCCGCGAACATCACAGACAGAGTGCCTTCCAGGAAAAGGTTCGCGGCTGAAGCCGATCCTGCATTGTTCAAAAATATTCAGGCCACGCTTTTCCTTTCACGCTCGCTGCGCAAATCCGGATACACCGCCAGCAGCAGCTGATTGAACTGGGCAATATCCTGCGCGGAAATTTCCGCGCCTTCCTGTTGCAGGAAGGCTTCGACTTCCTCGGCCCATTCCAGCCAGCTTTCCACCAGCCCCATGCCGCGTTTCAGGGTGAGATAGATACCAAAGGCTTTTTTCAGGAAATCGGGCGGCAGGGCTTCGAAAAACTGGCGGTTGCGTTGCAGATCGGCCAGCGCAGTGCGATAGCCTTTTTGCTGTTCGCGCAACTCCTTGAGCAGGGTTTCCCTGTCCAGCAAATGCACGGCGGCCAGCTTCACCAGAAAAGCATCATTCACATGCGGTAGCTTGAGCGGTGTGGCCAGCCAGCGCTGCATTTCCTCGCGGCCTTTGGCATTGATGCGATAGACCTTGCGCTCCGGGCGCCGGCCATTGGCCACGGTGTCGCAATCCACCAGGCCATCGGCCAGCAGCTTGCCCAGATCGCGGTAGATCTGCTGATAGCTCGCATTCCAGAGATAGCCGTAGGTGCGCTGGAAGCCTTTGACGATGTCGTAGCCGGCGGCGGCGCCGGATTCCAGATAGACGAGCATGACCTGTCGCAGGGACATAGCGGGGGTCTCAAGCCAATAATGAAGGCAATATACTCAACTTGTTGAATATATGCATGCCCGGGATTAAGCTCGGAACCCTTCGGTCATAGCCAGCGCTGCACATCTGCTCAGGGAGTCTGCCATGAACGCCAAAGTCCCGTTCTCTCCGTTCGCTACTCAGGCCAATCCGCGTCTCGCCCATGTGGGCGGTTTTCAGGCCCTGGAGCAGGAGCTGGATTACAGCGTTGCCAATGCCGAT
>JASLCO010000161.1 GCA_030146505.1 Moraxellaceae bacterium | reverse complement strand
AATGCCGGAAAAGTGACGGGCGTACCAATTGGCTTGTGCTGCAACAGCAAAGCCTTTTTCCCTCGCTACTTTCATTTTGGGCGTAGTTTTCCCGGAGACGGGCGGCCATTCACGGGCAGCGGCAGACCTCTATACTCGGCACGGCGCGCTGTTGCAGTCTCCTTGTCCTGGCTTTTGTTTCCATGTCCCAGCCCCGCATTCTTGTGCTTTCATCCCTGCCGGAAAACCGTGAGCGGCTTTGCCAGTGGCTGGCGCCCCTTTGTCATGAACAGGGCCGGGAATGCACTCCGCTTGCTGATGCCGATTCGCTCTGGTCCCTGCTCTGGCAGGATCGCCTGGACCCGCCCGGCCTGCTGGTCTACGACGGCCATCCGGCGGAAGACAGCTATCCCCTCATCAACCGCCTGCAGGGTGACCAGGGCGGCCTGCAACTGCCGGTACTCCTGCTGACCGACAACCTGGGTGACAGCAGCCAGCGTTTTTATACCGAACTCCTCTACGGCGTGGAGCGTCTGCCCAAGCCGGCCTCGGCCGAGGCCCTGTGCGCGGTGGTGGCTGCCTGCCTGGAGCTGGACGACGCCCGCCGCCGCATAGAAGCGGAGCTGGCCGGTGCGGACTGGAAGCAGACCCTGCGCGAAGGCCTGATGGCGCTGGATGCCGACGGCAACATCCGCTACGCCAACCGCCAGGCCGCGCGCTGGCTCAAGCTGTCGCCACTGGCCCTGTGCCGTCTCAACCTGCAGGCCTTGCTGGAAGCGCCGGTGACCGGCCTGCTGCCGGGCTGGGCCGGGCTGCCGCTGGCGCAGGCGGTACGCCAGCAGGCGGTGGAAGTGCAGCGGCTTTCCCTCTGGCGCGGCGACGGCGGCGCGCAACTGGTACAGGCTGCGCTGGTGCCCTTCCAGACCTTTTCCTGCCTGCTCGCCTTCCGTCCCCTGCAGACGGAAGACAGCTCGCGCCAGCAGCTGTCCGAGATAGCGCGGGTAGACCTGCTCACCGGCCTGCCGACGCGGCCGCACCTGGAAGACGCCATGGCGCCCCTGCTGCGCGAAGGGCACCGGCCGGCGCTGATGTTGCTGGACATAGACCACCTGCGCCATGTGAACGAAACCCTGGGCTATGACTTCGGCGACCAGTTGCTGCGCGCCGCCGCCGCCCGCCTGCGCGGCTCGCGTGAAGGCGGCCTGCTGGCCTCCATGGGCGGCGGCCGCTTCGCCTTCCTGGTGGAAGAAGCGCTGGATTTCCGCGTGGCCGGCCGTATCGCCCAGCGCCTGCAGGCCCTGTTCCGCCTGCCTTTCCTCCTGGCCGGGCATGAGGTGTTCTGCAGCGTCAGCATAGGCATTGCGCTGTACCCGGCCTCCGGCGACGACACCGCGCAACTGCTCAAGGGTACCGAGCGGGCGCTGGAGCGGGCCAAGCTGGTGGGCCGCAATGTCATCCAGTTTGATTCTGCCGAGCTCAACCGTTTCAGCATCGAGCGGCTGGAGCGTGAAGCCGGTTTCCACCAGGCCCTGAACGACGGGGAGCTCAGCGTGGGCTGGCGGCTCTGGCAGGACGCGGCTGGCGCCATCGTGGCCGTGCAGCCCTGCGCCCTCTGGCCGGGTGCCCCGGCCGACACGCCCGATCTCGGCCTGCTGGCCGAGGAGTGCGGCCTCAGCCGTGAACTCAACGACTGGCTTTTCCGCCAGGCGGTGGCCAGCCCCGAGCTGCCTTCGCCGCTGCCGGCCGGCCTCAGCCTGACCTTCGAGGTATCCAGCCCGCAGTTGCTGGACGCCTTCGTCGTGCAGCGCCTGCGTGCCTGGATCAACCGCCACGGCGTGAATCCGGCACAGGTCCACCTGCTGCTGCCCTGGCGCCGCGATGAAGCCGGCATGCTGGCCCGTCGCGTACCGGAACTGGCGGAGGTTGGCGTCAGGCTTTCGCTTTACATGGATGGCCACAGCGGCTCCGTGCTGGATGCCTTCATGACCGGCCCCTGGCAGGGCATGGTGCTGGGCCGGGATTATGTGCGCCGCCTGCCCGCCGATCGTGCCCTGGACATCATGGGCGCCATTGCCGGCTTTGCCCGGCACCTGGGCTGGGAGCTGATGGCGGATGGCATGCCCGCCGGCCTGGATGAAGCCGCGGTCTTTGCCGCCGGCATCGTTGCCTGCAGCATGGAAACCGACCAGCTTCCCGATGATCTTGCCCGCTGACATTTTTGTCGCAATCTGACTCCTGTCCCGGCCTTTGCCGGCCCCTCCCTTGCCCCCGGTCTTCCTGAAGAGGCATCACAGTCTTTTTGTGATGCCGTTCTCATTGCATCGGCTCGTCTCTTTTTTCCGCTCATCCCGGGAATCACTGCGTTCATCCTCCGGTTTTTCCTGGCGGCATCCAACTTGCTCTTCCGGTCTTGCATCCGGCAGCCGGCCTCTCGGGCGGCAAATAAAAAAACACTCCGGGAAAGAATCATGCACGCCAGAAAAATCGCCCGTCTTGTCCTGCTGCTCCTGCCTGTTGCCAGTCTGCCTGTGCACGCCAAGCCTGAGTTGCAGATGAGCATGGTGACGGAAAAGGAAGTCACCGCCACCGTGGGTGGCAAAACCGTGGTCCGGCGTGTGCTGGCGCAGGAGTCGGCACCCGGTGAAGTGCTCATCTACACCCTGAACTACAAGAATGTCGGCGATGAAAAAACCACGGCCGTGAATGTGGACAATCCCTTGCCGGACGGCACCCGCTATCTTGCCGACAGTGCCAACGGTGCCGCGGCACAAGTCATCTTTTCCGTGGACGGTGGCAAGACCTACGGCAAGCCCGACCAGCTTGCCGTGCGCCGGTACGGCAAGAAAACCCGCGCGCAGGCCACGGACTACACCAATATCCGCTGGATGCTGGGCGAAGTCCGCCCGGGCCAGTCCGGCCAGCTCGGTTTCCGTGCGCAGGT
>JASLCO010000083.1 GCA_030146505.1 Moraxellaceae bacterium | reverse complement strand
CGCCATCACCCTGCTGCTGGCGCTGCTCGTGTTTGCCGGCTGGGCCTGGCTGGGCACCTGGCAGCAGGCCTTCTGGATCACGCTGTCCGTACTGGTGGCCACCTGCCCTTGCGCACTGTCGCTGGCCACGCCGCTGGCGCTGGCTTGCGCCACCAATGCGCTGGCGGAAAAAGGCTTCCTCATCACGCGCGGCCATGTGCTGGAAACCCTGACCTCCCTTTCGCATGCGGTTTTCGACAAGACCGGCACGCTGACCACGGGCGAGCTGGCCCTCACCGCCTGCACGGTGTTTCGCGGCGATGAAAAATCCGCGCTGCAAACCGCCGCCAGCCTTGAACAGCAATCGCGGCATCCGGTGGCGCAGGCTTTCCTGGCCCGTGCCCGGCAGCAGGAAATGGCACTGCTGCCCGTGCAGCAGGTGCAGGACATCAGCGCCGCCGGCGTGCAGGGAGAAATCGGCGGGCAGAGCTATCGTCTCGGCCACGCCCGCTTCGTGCTGGGCGAACAGGCCGACCTGCACGCGCAGGACCAGCTCTGGCTGGCCGATGCCGAAGGACCGCTGGCCACCTTCCGCCTGCAGGATGCCCTGCGCCCCGAGGCCGGCATTGCGATCCACGCCTTGCAGGCGGAGGGCCTGCAGTGCTGGCTGCTTTCCGGCGACCCCTCATCCAGCGCCAGCCGCGTAGGCCGTGAACTCGGCCTGCAGGAAGTGCGCGGCGGACTGTCACCGCAGGAAAAACTGCAGGCAGTCAAAAGCCTGCAGGCCGACCATGCCGTGGTGATGATGGTGGGCGACGGCGTCAATGACGCTCCTGTGCTGGCGCAGGCGCATCTTTCAGTGGCCATGGCCTCCGGCACCGATCTCGCACTGGTCACCGCCGATGCCCTGCTCCTGCGCAATGACCTGCGTCATATCGCCCTTGCCCGCGCCGTGGCGGAAAAAACCCGGCGCATCATCCGCCAGAACCTGGGCTGGGCCCTGGCCTACAATCTCGTCGTGCTGCCGCCGGCCGCGCTGGGCTGGCTGCCGCCCTGGGCGGCTGCGCTGGGCATGTCGCTGAGTTCGCTGGTGGTCGTGCTCAATGCCCTGCGCCTGCGCCAGTTGCCTTCCCCCTTTTCTCCTGCCGAGCCCTCCTGATGGAAATCATTTATCTGCTGATTCCCTTGAGCCTGCTGTTTCTCGTGGCGGGCATCGCCGTGTTTTTCTGGGCCGTGAAACACCGGCAGTTTGACGACATGGAAGGCCCCGCCCACCGCGTCCTCATGGACGACCGCGAACTGCGGCGGAAACAGGAATGAACATGGCTGGCGACAACAGCCTGCTGCTCACCGCCTTCCTCACCGGCCTCCTGGGCAGTACGCATTGCATAGGCATGTGCGGCGGTATTTCCGCCGCCCTGTCTTTCTCCCTGCCTCCGCAGGCGCGCCAGGGATTCAGACTGTTTTTCTTCCAGCTTGCCTACAACAGCGGCCGCCTGCTCACCTACACCCTGCTCGGCGTCATCGCCGGCCTGCTGGCCCATGGCATCCTCGGTGAATGGGCCCACAGCCCCTGGCCGCGTATTGCCACCGGCCTTTTCATGCTGGCGCTGGGGCTTTATCTGGCCGGCTGGTGGCCGGGATTCCGCCGGCTGGAGCTTCTTGGCGGCGGTCTCTGGCGCGCCCTGGCGCCGCTGCGCAGCCGGCTGCTGCCCATCGACCATCCCCTGAAAGCCCTGGTGGCCGGCGGTCTGTGGGGGCTACTGCCCTGCGGCCTGGTGTACAGCGCGCTGGCCATGGCGCTGGGACGGGCGGATGCCCTTGCCTCCGGCGCCCTCATGCTGGCCTTCGGCCTCGGCACCCTGCCCACGCTGCTGGTCACCGGTACGCTGGCCGGCCGCCTGCGCCAGCACCTCCAGCGCAGCGGCACGCGCCGCCTCGCCGGCCTGCTGGTCATTGCCTTCGGTATCTGGACCATCGTCGCCGCCTTCATGCACACATCACATACACCGTCTATAAATGATGGCGGCCGAAGTGGTGAAACCCATCACCACCACCATTGAGACAGGACTTTACCTGTCTGCCCGGTCAGAAACGCTTTGCGCCGGGACTTGTCTTGGACAAGACAGGCCCGGCATGATCAACCGTCCTAATGAGTCGGCCATGGCGTTAATCGCCAGCATGAAATGAATACCCGGTCACTCGGCAGGAGACGCCGCCGGGCGGTCATCGCAGTCCAGCCGTTTGCGCTGGCACCTGCGATCAAGCCTACTCACGGTGAAAAAAGAATACGGGCCGGAGCGCCCGCCACAATCACAACAACGCTTCGTCAGACGGAAGACAACAATGAAAAGACGCGACTTTATCAAGATGGGCAGCTTCGTCACGGCCTCTGTGGCAGTCCTGGGCGTCACCGCCTGCGGCTCGAGTGATACTGACACCAGCGGTAATGCAACCGACTTCTCCGTCCCCAATCCCTCACGTCCCATGCCCGCCACCGCCACGGGCGCCGGCTGGAAATTCCCGCAGAGCATTGCCTCGGGCGACCCCAAAAGTAACAGCATCATGCTGTGGACCCGCGTGGTGCAGGCCGGCAACGAAATCAAGGATTCCCAACAGGATGTAGCGGTGGAACTCCTGCTGAGCACGAGCGCTGCCGCCTTTGCCCAACTCGGCATCAACACGGCAAATGCCGCGCTGGCCGGCGGGGTTGTCCAGCCCCAGCCTGTCGCGGCCTATGCCGACTTCGATGGCACCATCCGTCACAAGCTGAGCGGCCTCTCGGCCGGCAAAACCTACTACTACCAGTTCAAGGCAGGCGACACCTACAGCAATGTCGGCCGCTTCAAGACGGCCCAGGCCAGTACCGGTAGCAGCGACGTGAAGTTCGCCTTCATGAGCTGCCAGGACTGGAACGATAACCACTGGGCGTCCTTTGACCAGATCGTGGCCGACGATATCGCCACCGCCAGTGCCACCACTCCCAGCCTCGACTTCATCGTCCACCTGGGTGACTACATCTACGAAACTGCTGGCGCCAGCGCGGCAGAGGCCGCTCATCCGGAGCTGACACTGCCCTCATCCGGTGCCTTTGCAAAGATCACGGCGGACTACCGCTACCTCTACAAGACCTACCGTTCCGATGCCCGCCTGCAACGCATGCATGAACGCTTTCCCATGATCAACATCTGGGACGATCACGAGTTCTCCGACGACTGCTGGCAAGACCACGAAACCTACGACAACAGCAATCCGGAACAGAAAGACCGCCGCCGCAGCGCCAACCGCGCCTGGTTTGAATACACGCCGGCCGATGTGCTGTATTCCGAAAGCAGTTCCAACTTCGAGAACATCCGTATTTACCGCGACCTCAAGTTCGGCCAGACCATGCACCTCATCATGACGGACGAGCGCCTCTATCGCGCCGACCACATGATTCCGGAAACCACCGTCAACAATGGCGCCGAACTCGGCCGCATCAACTCCCGCTACCTGGCTCCGGAAACCTCCTATAAAGCCCTGGAAGGCCTGAAGTCGCCCGAAGGCCTGAGCGGCGTGGGCGACAACCTGGCGCTGGTCACCATGCTGGGAACCACCCAGCGCGAATGGTGGGAGAAGACCATGCGCGCCTCCACCTCCACCTGGAAAGTCTGGGGCAATGAAGTCTCGCTGCTGCGCATGGGCCTGAATGGCAACAAGGCGCTCACCCAGCTGATCCCCCTGGGCATTTTCGGGGCACTCACCAGCACGACGGAATCCACGGGCATTGCCAAGATTCCGGCCCAGGTGTCGAGTGCGGCAGCAGCACTGCTGGTGCCCGCCAGCCTCGGCCTGCCGGCGTCAGCCACACCAGCCTGGGTCACCGTGATTGCCGGACTGGCTCCCAGCGTGGGCCCCTTGCTCGCTGGCCACGGCGTTCCTCCCGCTTCAGCGGGCGCCGCCGCACAAGGCCTGCTGGCACAAACAGCCGGCTACATCGCCTCTCAAGAGGCCAACGGCGATACAGCAATGCTTGGCGCAGCCAAGACCTCGCTGATGGCCGGCGTGGCCGCCAACAGCATACCGGGGCTTTCCAGCACTGAAGCCGACAGCGTGGCTCCCAGCGCCCTCGCCCTGTTCAAGGGCACTGACAACATCGTGCTGGCAACAACCGCCACAGCCCAGGTGCCTGCACTGATCACCGCCAGCGGTGGTGCGCTCAACACGGCCCAGGCACAAGGTTTGGCCGGTCAGGCGGCCTATGCCCTGACCGCCACCTACATCGCCAACCCCGCAGCCTCGGCGACAGACCTTTACACCGCCGCAAACAATGCATTGACTGCCGCACTGGCTGATGCCGGCCTCTCGGCCGTCAATCCGGCAGCAGCAGCACAGGCCGCCGCCGGGGCCTTCCTCAACGCCATTGCCGTGGGCAACATCACGATCGCTGCCGCCGTTGCCGGTGCCGCCACGGCTGGCGCCAACACCACGACCGCCGCTACCGCCGCCTTTGCCATCACGGCAACGGATGCCGGCGCTCCGGACAACGCGACGGCCCTTAACGCAGCAGGGGTAGCCGCCGGCCTCAGCACAACCGAAGCCGATTCAGCGGTCGCTGCCTATCTCGCCGCCAAGACAGCCAAGCCCGCTGGTGCTGCCACACAAATCCAGTCGGCGGCCAGCCAGATCGCCTTTGCCAAAGCCCGGCCGGACATCACGGACAAAAAGTCCGAGTCGGTCTTCTACAAGACAGCCGCCGGAGCCAATGCCACCAAGGTTGCGGCCTTCTTCCAGAAATTCCTGATCAATGCCGACCAGTGGGATGGCTACAGCAAGGAACGCGGCCAGTTGATGCAGTTCCTCGTGGATAAGGGCATCAAGGATGTCGTGGCCATTACCGGCGACATCCACGCCTTCTTCGCCGGCGAGGTTTACAACAACTTCCCGGGACAGGTCACCAAGGCCACGCTGACAGGCGCCGAACTCGGTTATGTAGGCGGCCCCGGTGATACCACCGACTCCAGGGTTGCCATGATTGATCTGGTGACCGCCGGCATCAGTTCCACTTCCTGGTTCAAATACCTCAAGGAAGCCGTGGATCAGTTGGACCCTGACAATGCGCTGATCGGCAAGCTGGTTTACCTGCCTGTTCCATCCCGCAGCACGGAAGCCACTCCTTCAAGCCCCATCAGCATTCCTGCAAAC
>JASLCO010000069.1 GCA_030146505.1 Moraxellaceae bacterium | reverse complement strand
ATGGCATCGGTGATGCCGGAAACCGCCACGGGCACGGTGCTTTCGGTTGTCGTCCCGATGCCATCGCCATTTCGGCGAGCGTCGACTATCACATGTGCGCCGTGAAGGCTGACGGCACTGTGGCGTGCTGGGGCTACAACTATCAGGGCCAACTGGGTGACGGGAGCAGCAATGACAGCAGCATCCCGGTTGCCGTTTCCGGCCTGGCAGACGCCAGGGCAGTGGCGACAGGCTACAGCCACAGCTGTGCGCTCATGGCCGGCGGAACGGTAGCGTGCTGGGGCAACAACATCTTTGGTGAACTGAATTTCGGCTCAACCAGTCCCACGCCGGTCGCGATTACCGGCATCAGCGACGCCGTGGCGATTACGGCCAGCGCGGTGCAAAGCTGCGCGCTCAAGGCCGATGGCACGGTCGCCTGCTGGAGCAGGATAGGCACAGCGCCTGTTGCCGTGTCCGGTCTGACGGACGCCGTGTTCATTGCCGCAGGCTCCAGCCATACCTGCGCGCTCAAGGCGGATGGTTCGGTGGCCTGCTGGGGCAGCAATCCCTATGGCCAATTGGGGGATGGCAGCACCACTGACAGGCCGGACCCCGTTGCAGTAGCCGGTGGTGCCATCTTCTTGCAATAAGCCGCTTCTCCGAAAAATTCCATGCAGGTGCGAATGCATTCGCGCCTGCAAACATTGGGAGGTGCAAGGCAGTGGCGTCTGCAAAAGATATTCTTCAACGATTTCTCGTAGGCGCAATTGTCTTCGACTTCCTCTCTCCTCGCGGGAGGGAGTTGGGGAGAAGGGCGTCTGCAAGAGAGGCTCCGGCCGCGAATGCTTTTCGTCATTTCCCGGGAAATTAATTTCCGTCTCACCTCTCCCTGCCATGCGTGAATTGTTTCGCACATTACGCCCGGCATGACTTTCGGCACTGTTGGCTGTCCCGGGTATTTGTGAGGCTGGCGCCAGACTTTTCTGAGTCCGATGCCTGAATCGGCATCCCATGACGTGCAACCCATGATGTGCAACCCAGGGAGGGATACCGCATGAAATCCGGAAAATGGACGGCAGGATTTGCCGTGACGATGACCACGGCCGTTTTGCTCGCCGCCTGCGGTGGCGGCAGTGAAGACGGTACGAATACGCAGGCAGCGGCCGGCTGGAGCGCGCCTGTGACCTTGTCGGTACTCGACGGCGATGCCGATGCGCCCAGTCTGGCGGTGGATGGTCATGGCAATGCCGCCGTGGCGTGGACACAGTACGACGATGCGCTGCCTGCCCCCGCCTACACGCTGAGGCTCGATTACTGGAAAGACGGCAGCGGCTGGCTGGGTGAGGCCGGCAATGTGGCCGCCCCGTGGCGACGCCCGCAACTGCTCATGACGGCCTCCGGCAACAACCGCCTAAGCTGGCCCGGGCTGAGCGGCCCCACTTTGCCGTGTACCCGGTTCCAGGTGCCTTCTCCGGCAAGCCTGCCGGTCGCCCCGGATGCGGCCTGGACCTGCATCAACGAAAGCAGCACGGCCAGCGGCATGGTGGCGATTCCTTATGACGTTGCCGGCCTTGCCGACAACCTGACCCTGATTGCCTACGTGGCAGGGGGAGACGTCAAAGCCCTTTATGGAGCGACACCGGGTAGCTATGGCGGTACCACGCTCACGCTTTCTGCCAGTGCCGGCACGACCGGTACGCCGCAGCTTGCGCGCCTGGCCGGCGGCGATGTGCTGGTGGCCTGGTGTGAAAGCGGCCTGCTCACCTCGCGTCGTTTCAACGGCAGCAACTGGACAGCGGCCACACAGGCCAGTGGCTGCGTGGACAAGAACCTGCGGCTGGCCGTGAGCGCCGATGGCACGCAGCTGGTGGCAGCCGGCCAGAAGACCTACAAGGGCGAGTTGCATGTCTGGCGTTACAGCACGGTCGTGAATGCCTGGAGCGATACCGGCGACGCTTCGCTGCCTTATCCGCATGACAGTACCTATCCGCCGGCCGTGGCGGTGGACAACGCCGGCCACATCCTGCTGGCCTGGGTCGACTATGACAGTGACAGCAATCGCCGCAGTCTCCGGGCCAGCGTGGGCACGCGCAGCTACATCATTGGCGTGCTGACGCCGATCGATGGCTGGAGCGAACCGGTGCAACTGGACGACGAGGCGCGCGGCGATGTCGCCGGTCCGCAACTGGCCCTGGACAGCGCGGGCAATGCCTGGGCGGTATGGACGCAGTACGGCGGCCACTGGGATGTGCTGGCCCGCCATTTCGAGGCATCCACCTTCACGCTCGGCGGCTTGCAGCTACTGGAAAACGACACCGGCGATGCCTACGGAGCGCAGGTGGCTGTCGACAGCAACGACAAGGCCGTGGTGGCTTGGGGCTACGTCAGCGGCATTTCCGGCGACAGCCATTCCGGCATCCGCGCCGTGCGCCACCAATGAGGCGCACCGGCACATTCCCGTCTGCATGCAGGTGCGGCCGAAGAGGCCCGGAAGGAGCAAGATTCATGAACAGGACAATGCAGCAACCGGTCGGTTTTTGGCGCGCGTCCGGCCTTGCGCTGATGGCGGCATGGCTGCTGGCCCTCAGTGCCTGTGGCGGCGGCAATGGCAACTCCAATGGCAACAACGGTAACGGCAATAACGGTGGCAATGGCGGCGTCACCATCACCGCGCCGGTGGCCCAAACCCAGCCGGTGAATGCCAGTGTCGAGGCAGGCCAGTCCGCCAGCTTCAGCTTCACGGCAACCGCCACCGGCGAGGCGCCGGGCTATCAATGGCAGCAGTCGGGTGATGGCGGCGCCACCTGGACAGACATCGCGGGAGCCACTGCCAGCAGCTACACCACGCCCGCCACCAGTGAGAGCGACGATGGCAGGCAGTTCCGGGCCATTGCCACGAACAGCGCCGGCAGTGTGAGCAGCCTGGCCGCCGTGCTTGCGGTGGCGGCCGCCAGCACAGGGGGCGGGGGTGGTTTCGCGGGTTATTACACCGTTGGCGGCCATATGCAGGGTCTTTTGGCAGACATGAGCTGGACGGGCCTGCGCCTTTACGTCACCCCGCCGGGCGGCAGCAGGACTTATTACGACATCACCGTGGATGCCAATGGCAGCTTCGTTTTCTCCGGCGTGGTGCCGCATCCGCAAACCGGTGCTTCGGCCTATTTTGATGCGGCGCCGTTTCCGGCCGGCAGCCAGTACGAGGTGAGCCTCGGCAATGCGCCTTTCAGGCGTTGCAGCATTGCCAACGGCAGCGGCACGCTCAATGCCGACGTGAGCAATATCAGCGTGAGCTGCCAGCCGCTGTGGGTGGAAACCATTGCCACGGCCATGGCAGACAAGGTTGTGCAGGGGGCGGTGGTGCACGATGCGCCTTCGTCCATTGCCAGTGATCCTGCCGGCAATCTTTATGTCGGCGGGGTCTGGCTGGACGACTACGCCAGCTTCAGGGAGTGCTACCTGCGCAAGATTGCCGTCGATGGCAGCGACAGCGTGCTGGTCGCGGGCAGTTGTGATGGCACGGGGCCCGTGCCTTTCCGTTATCCCGTGGCGCTGGCGGCAGCTGGCGACGGCACGGTCTATCTGAACGCCGGCAACGCCAGCATCTACCAGTGGAACGGCAGCCTGAGCCTGTTGGCGGGAGCCGGTGAGCGCGGTTTCGCCGATGGCACGGGGGCGGCGGCCAGGTTCGATGATTCCACCGGCGTGCTGGGACTGGCCGTGGACGCGTCAGGCACGGTGTACGTGGGCGATGTCTCCAACCAGCGCATACGCCAGATCACCCCGGCAGGCGTTGTGACCACCCTGGCCGGTGATGGCAGCATCACGCTCTGGAATGCCCCGCAAGGCGTGGCCGTGGACGGCAACGGCGTGGTCTATGTCGCCAACTATGCCAAGAACGAGATCAGCACCGTCGCCACCACCACGGTGGCAGGCAGTGGCATCAGCGGTCTCTCCAATCCCAAATATGTGGCCGCGACGCCCGCCGGCGATGTGCATGTGCTGCAGACCAATGTGCACAGCATCGTCCAGCGCCAGGCCGGGTCCTATCTCGAGACGGCGGCGGCGGGGGTCGGCAATGTGCCGGGCACGAACGACGGTCGTGCCGACCAGGCCCGTTTTTCCGCTTTGCAGGGGATAGCCAGCGATGCGGCGGCCCGGGTTTTTGTGCTGGACAGGCAGCCGGTGGAGGCGGGGGGATATGTCACCGTCATTCGCCGGTTGTCCACCACGGTGCCTGCTCCGGCGCCGGAATAAGCCCGGCTTCCTCGGGTTGTGGCCCTTTCCTGCAAAAGGTGGAAAAGCTTCCGGCCTGGCAGCCGAGGGTCACAGCCATTTCTTTTTCTTGAACCACCAGTACGGCGCCATCGCCGAGCCCAGCATGAGCAGCAGGGCGAAAGGGTAGCCCAGGTGCCAGTGCAGTTCCGGCATGAGTCCGAAATTCATGCCGTAGACGCTGGCGATCATGGTGGGCGGCAGGAAGACCACGCTGGCCACGGAAAAGATCTTGATGATCTTGTTCTGGTTCACGTTGATGAAGCCCAGCGTGGTGTCGAGCAGGAACTTGATCTTGTCGAAAAGGAAGCTGGTGCTCGCGATCAGCGACTCGGAGTCGCGGATGATGTCGCGCAGGCGCTCGCTCTGTTCGGCATTGAGCAGGCCGGAACGCAGCAGCAGGTAGAGCATGCGCTGCAGGTCCACCATGGAAATGCGCACCTTGCCGTTCACGTCTTCCTGCAGGGCGAGGGCGGTCAGCACGGATTCCATGTCGTCCTGCTCGGCATTGCCCAGTACCTGGCGACTGGTTTTCTCCAGGTCGGCGGCAATGCGCTCGACGATGTCGGCCAGGTTTTCCACCTTGGTCTCGAACAGGCCCAGCATGATGGACTTGGAATTGGTCAGCGAGACCAGGCCCTTGCGCGCGCGCAGGCGGAACAGGCGGAAGGCGGCCAGCTCTTCCTTGCGCAGGGTGAACAGACGTTCGCCACAAAAGACAAAGGCGGCGGAAATGTTTTCCGAATTCTCGTCGGCGTAATTCAGGAAATAGGAGCTGATGTGCAGGCCGTCGTCGTTTTCATAGAAACGCGAGGTGGCCTCGATTTCGGTGATGTCCTCCAGCGTGGGCAGCTCCTGCCGGTAGGCCTCGCGCAGCCATTCGCGCTCTTCTTCCGTGGGTTTTATGGCATCCACCCAGATCACCTCGGGAACGAGGTCGGTGGCGGCATTGATGGCGACTTGTTCGAGAAGTCCCTTGTTCAGTGTGAAAGCCATCAACATGGGCGGCGGTCTCAACGGCAGCGGCGTTCACCCCGGGCATGGGAGGAATGAGCGCGGAATTTTCGGTTCGATAGGCGAGGGTCCGGCCC
>JASLCO010000066.1 GCA_030146505.1 Moraxellaceae bacterium | reverse complement strand
GTCACGGTAGCCGCCAGCGATATCGGCATGAAAAAGCCTTTCCCGCTCAAGCTGTCTTTCCTTTTCCGCCAGCAGGATGCCGCCGGCAAAACCCTCATCGCCAAGAATGCGCTGGAATCCACCATCACGCTGGATCAGGACGCCGAACTCTACGAACTCGACAAACTGGCTTTCACCAGCGCACTTTCCGGCACACTGTTGCCGGCGCCGGCCACTATCGAACTGAAGAGCGATGTACGCGCCGACATGAAGGCGCAGCAGATTGCGCTCAAGGGCCTAGCACTGAAAGCGGATTATCAGGACAAGGCGCTGAAGTCTCCCGGCACCGTGGAGGTGGCCGCCAATGTACTGGCGGATATGGTGAAGACCCAGCTCACTGTCAGCGATCTCAAGCTCAATGCCAGCTGGCCGGATGCGGCGCGTCCGCAGCCCGTTACCGCCACGCTCGCCAGCAATATTTCCACCAACTGGATGGATGGCGCACTGGATATTCCGCAGCTCACCCTGAGCGCCGTGCTGCCGGATAATGGCTGGCCCAAGCCGCTGAATGTTTCCTATAACGGCCCGGTGACGGGCAACTGGAAGCAAGGTGAGTTTGCCATTCCCGCCTTTGCGCTGGAGACACTGGGCATCAGCACCAAGGGTGAAGTGAATGCCAAGTTGCCGGCACTGCAGGGCACGGAACCGGAAGCGCCCATCACCAAAGGCATGGCTATCAGCGGCAAGCTGGCAACGGCAGCTTTCAATCCACGCAGCGTGATGAGCGCGCTGGCGATATCAGCACCGAAAACTGCCGATGCCAATGTGTTGAAAAGCGCCAGCTTCAGTGCCGATATTGCTGGCGATGAAAAGCGGGTGCTGCTGAAAAACATACGCGTAAAGCTGGATGAATCCACGCTCACCGGTGAAGCCGGCATCAGTGATCTGGCCACCATGCGCCAGTATGCCCGCCTCAATCTCGACAGGATGGATGCCGACCGTTACCTGCCGCCGGCAGCACCGGCTGAAAAAACAGCAGCTGCACCCGCTTCCGGTGCTTCTGCTGAAGTACTGCCGGTGAAACTGCTGAAAGAACAGAATCTGGATGTGGCTTTTACGGCCGGCTCGATCAAGGCCATGGAATATCCCGTCACCGGCTTCCGCGTAGCGGCCACGGCAGGCAATGGTCTCGTCAATGTCAGCGAACTCAAGGGCACGATCTACAACGGTGGCTTCAGCGTACCGGTAAACATCAATGTGCAGGGGGCTCAGCCGGTTCTGAAACTGCAGCCCTCCTTGCAACATATGGAAATCGGCCCTCTGGCGAAAAAATTCCTGAAAAAGGATTTGCTGGAAGGCAAGGCCAGCTTCACCGGCAACCTCACTGTGCGTGGCAATACCGTGGATGCCTGGATGAAATCGCTTACTGGCACCAGTGACCTCAAGTTCGATGACGGCGTGCTGCACGGTGTGAATGCCATGCAGGAGGCCGTGAACGCACTGGGCAAATACCAGGGCCTGCTGGCGCTGACGGGCAAAGATGCGCAAGCCATTGTAGACAAGCAAAAGGACACGGAAATCGCCAGCTTTGCCGCCAACAACACGCTGGACAATGGAATGCTCAACAGCAAATCGCTGAATGCCGATCTCAAGAAAGGCAAGGTGAATGGGGCTGGCAGCTTCAATCTGGTCACACAGGAGCTGGACTACAAATTCCAGATGAATCTGGACAAGTCCGTCGTCGGTGAGAAGAACGCCGCCTATGCCCTGCCGGTACAGTGCAAGGGCAGCCTGGCGGGCAATCTCGCCACGCTCTGCAAACTGGACAGCAAGGCCATTGGCGACATGGCCCTGAAAGCCGCCACCGCCAAAGGCCTGGAAAAGCTCGGTCTCAAGAGTGATGCCGCCACGCCTACCGAAGCCGTGAAGGAACAGGTGGACGCTGGCAAGGAAAAAGCCAAGGAAAAGCTGAACGAAAAAATCAATGAAGGCCTGAACAAGCTGTTCAAGCGTTAAAACATATCCGTAGGAGCGGCTTCAGCCGCGAACCCGATGCCCAAGAAAAGATTCGCGGCTGAAGCCGCTCCTACGAAGTCAGCTGAAGATTTTGACTTCGCCACCGCCGTGCTCGCCTGGTACGACGAGCACGGCCGCAAACACTTGCCATGGCAACAGGACACCACGCCCTATCGCGTCTGGATTTCCGAAATCATGCTGCAGCAGACGCAAGTGAGCACGGTGATTCCCTATTACGAACGCTTCATGGCCAGCTTCCCCACCGTACAGGCGCTGGCAGCAGCTGCAACGGACGATGTGCTTCACCACTGGACAGGGCTTGGTTATTACGCCCGTGCCCGCAACCTCCACAAGGCCGCGCAAATGCTGGTGGAGAAATCCGGTGGCGAGTTTCCGGCAACGGTGGAAGAAGTTGCCGAGCTGCCCGGTATCGGCCTTTCCACCGCTGGCGCCATTCTTTCCCTTAGCCGTAAAACACGTGCCGTCATCCTGGATGGCAATGTAAAACGCGTACTGTCGCGATTTCATGCCGTAAAAGAGTCGGGCTCGGCCGGCGAGAAAAAACTGTGGGCTTTTGCCGATGAGCACACGCCGGAAGCGCGTGTGGACAATTACAACCAGGTCATGATGGATCTGGGAGCCACGCTATGTACGCGCAGCAAGCCGGCCTGTCTTTTGTGCCCGTTACAAACACATTGCGAGGGACTGGCCGAAGGCGAGCCCACGCTTTATCCGGTCAAGAAACCCGGCAAGGCCATTCCTCAAAAATTCACGACCTTGCTGGTTTTTCTCAATGAGGAAGGCGAAGTCTTGCTGGAGCAACGGCCACCGGCCGGCATATGGGGCGGACTCTGGAGCTTTCCAGAATCAGCGGCCGATGACGAGTCCACATTGAAGCAGATACTGAAAGCGGATTGGGGTGTGTCACGCGTCAAGCCGGAGTGGCTGGCCAAGCGCGGCCATACCTTCAGCCATTACCGTCTCACCATGCGCCCGGCACTTTTACGCAAGGCGCAGATCGCGCAGGTTTCCGGGCGACCATCACGCTGGTGTAAACTCGGCGACCTGCCGGCGCTGGGTTTGCCGGCCCCCATCAAGCAGATGCTGGCTGATCTGGCCGCAGAATACGCTGTTGAGAAAGCCTGAGGTAAGAAAATGACGCGCATGGTGAACTGCCGCAAGCTGGGCAAGGAAGCTGAAGGTCTGGCTTTCCCGCCTTTCCCTGGCCCTGCCGGTCAGGTAATTTTTGAAACAATCTCCAAGGAAGCCTGGCAGCTCTGGCTGAAAGAGCAGACCATGATCATCAACGAGAATCGCCTCAATGTGATGGATGCGCAGGCCCAGAAATTCCTGGCCGAACAGCGCGAAAAATTCCTCTCCAATGAAGAGTATGAGCGTGCCAAGGGCTGGGTGCCGGAAAAGAAATAAGCACATGAAATAAAAAAGCCCGCATCAGCGGGCTTTTTTATCAGCATCAGATCATGCCATCAGATGCAGGGCCTTGAGTTCGGTGAACTCGTAAAGTGCATGTGCGCCCAACTCACGACCGTTGCCGGATTGCTTGTAGCCGCCAAAGGGCGCCAGCGGATTGAAGGGGCCGCCGTTCAGGGCAAGCTGGCCGGTACGGACTTTACGCGCCACGGCTTTGGCCTTTTCCACCGTGGGCGCCCACACCGCACCGGAGAGGCCGTAAGGCGAGTCATTGGCGATGGCGATGGCTTCTTCTTCGCTGCCGTAAGGAATGATGCAGAGCACCGGCCCGAAAATTTCTTCCTGGGCAATGCGCATGGTGTTTTTCACATCGGCAAATATCGTAGGGCTGACATAAGCGCCTTGTTCCAGTCCGGCGGGTTTGTCCGGGCCACCAGCAACAAGGCGCGCCCCCTCTTCAATGCCGGCACGGATATATTTCACCACGGTTTCACGCTGGCCTTCGGAGACCAGCGGCCCCATCACCGTATTGGCATCAGCAGGATTGCCCGGTTTCACGGCCTCAAGGATATTCTGCGCAATGGCAACGGCCTTTTCCTGTTGTGCTGCCGGCACCAGCAAACGCGTAAGGGCAGAGCAGGTCTGGCCGCTGTTGAAAAGGATGTTGTTCACGCCTTCGGCAACAGCTCCTTCGAGGTCGGCCCCCTCCAGCACCAGACTGGCAGATTTCCCGCCCAGCTCCTGCGCCACACGCTTCACCGATTTTGCAGCAAGTTCGGCGACGCGTATGCCGGCACTGGTGGAGCCGGTGATGGATACCATGTCCACATCCGGATGCGAGGCAATGGCTTCGCCCACCACTTTGCCAGGACCGCTGACCAGATTGAAAACACCGGCCGGCAGGCCGGCGTCATGCACGATCTGTGCGAACAGAAACGCATTCAGCGGCGTTTCCTGCGAAGGCTTCAGCACCACGGTGCAGCCGGCGGCCAGTGCAGGTGCCACCTTGGCGACGATCTGGTGCAGCGGATAATTCCACGGCGTGATGAAACCACACACACCCACCGGCTCGCGCAGCACTACGGAATTACCAACGGTTTCTTCTTTTTCCATTTCCGCCGGCAGCTCGATATAGGACTGACAGACAAAGAGCGGCAGGCCAGCCTGTACTTCGGCAGATAGCGTCATGGGGCTGCCGAGTTCGGAAGAAATCAGCGCCGCCATTTCCGGCAGGCGCTGCTCCAGGCCGGCGGCAATTTTTGCCAGATATTGCGAGCGCTCCGCGGCCGACGTTTGCGACCAGCCGGCAAAGGCCTTTTTGGCGGCGCGCGCAGCGCGGTCCACGTCGTCAGCACTGCCCAGTGGCGCGCGGCCGGCCACGGAGCCGTCAGCAGGATTGATGACGTCAGCCAGGCCACGGCCCTGCGGGGCCACCCATTGGCCATCTATATAGAGTTGGGAAAAATCTGCCATGGCAACCTCGCTGTCTGTATTTTCATTCCGGGGCGGGACTGGCAGGTTAGGCCTGCATCCGTGCCCTGCCATCGGCAGGAAATGACAGCGTGAATGGCCGCATCTGGACGGCTCTGGCAGAAAAGAGGAACAGGTTTAACGGCCAAACTGCCGAACCCGGATTTTGGCGTATCTCAATGCGGATTGAGATAGATCGTCACCTTCGGGACATATTCCAAGGTGATAAGCTCGCACTGACAGCAACCCCCACTGCGGGAATTGTATTTGCCATCTTGGCTGAAGATCTCTTGTCACCTCACGAACGTGCGAATTTGCCAGCCAGGAATTCGGGGATGCGCCGTTCGAGGTAATAGCGCGGATCGCGCGGCGTGCCGCCTTCAATGAAACCTACATGGCCGCCCTGCCGGCACAGTTCGAAATGCACGGCCGGTGAGAGTTCACCGGCATCCGGCAATACGCCGGGCGTCATGAAGGGGTCGTCATGAGCCTGCACCACGAGCGTGGGCACACGGATTCGATGCAGGAACTGGCGGGCACTGGAGCGTTCGTAATAGTCGTGCACATCACTGAAACCGTGCAACGGCGCCACGAGCTCATTGTCAAACTGCCAGAAGGAGCGGAAGGGTCCGCGCCTTAATTGCTCGCGCACGCGACGGGCAGCGGCGTCATCACCGGCAGATTCGAGGTGCCGCATCTTTTCTTCCCAGTGCGCCACCAGCTCACCCATGAAATGCTGGCGATAGACACGGGAAAAACCGCGATCCATGCGGTCTGCACACAAGGGAAGCAACAAGGGCACGGAAACAGCCACCGCCGCATGAACCAGGCCCGGGTGCGGCTCCTCACCCATGAGCTTGAGGGTCATGCTGCCGCCCAGCGAATACCCCACGATGGCTCGCGGTGCTGCCGGGTAACGTTTCGCCATGTGCCCCAGTGTTTGCAGCAGATCGTCGCTGGAGCCGGCGTGGTAGGCGCGCGGCAGATTGTTCTGGCGGCCGCTGGCGCCACGGCAATTCACGGCCACGCTGGCCCAGCCGCGTTGCGACATTGCACTTTGCAAGCCCAGCACATAATGCGACTCGCTGGAACCGGACAACCCGTGCACCACCAGCACCTGGGGCTGGTCTTCCTGCCACGAAACAGGCAGATGCCAGTCCAGGTCCAGAAAATCACCATCACCAAGGGCAATCGTTTCACGCTGGCGCGCCAACCGGGGTGGCCTGCGGAAAAAATTGGAGAACAGGGTCTGCGCGTGCGCATTGCGCAACCACCAGGCGGGGCGGAACGGACTGTTGAAAATACCGACGGGAAATTCAGCTGCAACAGAAGACGCTGTCATGACACACTCTCTGGCTGGTAGCGCGCCAGATAGGCCTGCACCAATCCGGCACGGGTTTGCTTCTGCAGGGAAAAAGCCGCAGGCAGTGCCAGTGTTGACCAGTCACTCTCG
>JASLCO010000048.1 GCA_030146505.1 Moraxellaceae bacterium | reverse complement strand
CGCGAAGGGCTGGATTGGGCCGGCCTGCGCCGCAATCTGCTGCCGCTCACCGCCATGGCCGTTATCGGCATAGGTGGCTTCAATGTCTTTCTCTTTTACGGACTCAAGCACACCTCACCGGTGAATGGCGCGCTCATCATGGCGCTGTGCCCGGCGCTCATCACCTTTCTCTCCGCCCTATTGATGCGTGAGCGTGTGAGCAGCCGGCAACTGGCCGGGCTCGCCCTTGGCATTGCCGGTGTGGCGGTGGTGGTGAGCCATGGTTCGTTGCAGGCACTGCTGTCGCTTTCGTTCCAGATCGGCGATCTGCTGGTGCTGCTGGCCGCTTCCTGCTGGGCCGTGTATTCCACGATTCCGCGCCGCTTCATCACCGGCCTGCCGCCGCTGCAAATCACCGTGGGCAGCATTGCGCTGGGTGGCATTCTTATCAGCAGCTTTGCCATGAGCACGCAACATGACTTCTGGCATGTGCCGCCTTTGAGTGTGATGGCGGCCGTGCTCACCATGAGCCTGCTCGGTTCGGTGCTGGCTTATCTCTGGTGGAATGACGGCGTGAAGGCCGTGGGTGCGGGCACCGCCGGCATCTTCATGAATCTGGTGCCGGTGTTTGCCGCGCTGATTGGTGTGGCGCTGGGCCAACATCTGGCGGTTTCGCAAATTGCCGGTGCCGTGCTGGTGGTGGGTGGCGTGCTGTATGCGAGCTGGCAGCCGAAAGCGGTGGCCGTACCGGAGTTGCCTTTGTTGCCACTGCGTACAAGCAAGCACCTTGAGCCTTGCAACAAATAGCCCCCGCTCGTGACGGGGGCCAGCAACGGGGCACGACAAAGCCGGCGTCAGAGCGGATAATCGCCGCCCGACTCCTGTCCTGCCCGGAAACTCCCTTGTCTTCAGCCTCAGTGCCCCCAGCTTCAACGCCTTCTGCTTTTGCCGCCTCTGCATTTTCTGAGCTTGGCCTCAGCGCCCCGCTGCTACGCGCCCTTGAGGAACGCGGCTACAACACGCCCACGCCCATCCAGACCCAGGCCATTCCGGCCGTGCTGGCCGGCCGAGACCTGCTCGCCGCTGCCCAGACAGGCACCGGCAAGACGGCCGGCTTCACCCTGCCCCTGCTTCAGCGCATCGCCGGTATAGATTTCGGCCGCCAGAACGGCAAGGCGAAAATCCGTGTGCTCATCCTGACGCCCACACGCGAGCTGGCGGCACAGGTGGAAGAGTCCGTGCGCCATTACGGCAAATACATCGACGTGAAATCCATGGTCATGTTCGGTGGCGTGAACATCAATCCGCAGAAGGAAAAGCTGAACCGCCGCGTGGATATCCTGGTCGCCACACCAGGCCGCCTGCTCGACCATGTCGGCCAGAAAACCATCGACCTGTCCGGCGTGGAAACGCTGGTGCTGGACGAAGCCGACCGCATGCTGGACATGGGCTTCATCCGCGACATACGTCGCATCCTGCCGTTGCTGCCCAAGACACGGCAGAACCTCCTTTTCTCCGCCACCTTCTCGGACGAGATCAAGGAGCTGGCCACCGGCATCCTGCACGACCCGGTGAATATCGAAGTGGTACGCCGCAATACACCAGCGGAACTGGTGACACAGGTCGTGCATCCGGTGGACCGCGAGAAGAAACGCGCCCTGCTGGAAAAACTCATACACGATGGCAAATGGACGCAGGTGCTGGTGTTCATGCGTACCAAGCACGGCTCCAACCGCCTCGCCGAACAGCTGGAAGCCAATGGCATTTCCGCCCTGGCCATACACGGCAACAAGAGCCAGCCGGCGCGCGAACGCGCGCTGGGTGAATTCAAGGCCGGCAAATTGCGCGTGCTGGTCGCCACCGATATCGCCGCACGCGGCATCGACATCGACGCCCTGCCGCATGTGGTGAATTACGAACTGCCCATGACAGCGGAAGACTATGTGCACCGCATAGGCCGTACCGGCCGCGCGGGCAGCAGCGGCGAGGCCGTGTCGCTGGTTTGCGTGGACGAACACAAGCTGCTGGCCGGCATTGAAAAGCTCATGAAGCGCAAGCTGGAGTCCGTGGTGATTCCCGGCTTCGAGCCCGACCCCAATGCCAAGCCGGAACCGCTGCGCAAGACACCGCCTCCGCGTGGCGCGCGTGCGCCGCGCAATGGCGGTGGCAGCAAAGCGGAAAGCGGCACCCGGGCTGGCAACAAGCCAAAAAGCGAGGGGGCCAAAAAGCCTGGTGCAGGCAATGGCGGCAAGCCTGCTGGCAACCCCAGCGGCCAGAGGCCCGGCAATAGTGGCAACAACAGCAATGGCAATCGCACACCCGCGCCGCAAAAAGATCGCAACGGCAATGTCGCGCCCGGTGCCAAACCGGCCGGCGCACAACGCCGTCGTCGCAAGCCGGCACCACGGCCAGGGTAAGTACTGAACAAAGAAAATGCCCCGCAATCCCCGGGGCATTTTTTTACTCCCGTATTCGCGCGCATGGGCCCAGGCCAGAAGATCCAGAAGATATAAGTGCGAATGAATTCGCACCTACGGTCGGGGCTGCGGTATTGGCCCAGGGAATTGTCGGGCTGAAGCCCGATCTATGTATCGTCATTCCCTTGAGACGCGGGAATCTTGATATTGCGCAAAGCCCCTGAGATTCCCGCGGATCAAGAGAATGACGGGTAACGCGGGCACCAAGGCCTGCCCGTCACGAAACCATCACGAAACTGCAAGAAAATCGGCTGTCTCGACGCTGCGAAAACCCTCCTGCCATGAAGCCCATTCCGTCCTACGGGGCCGACCTGACCGGCCTGATCTGCGGCTATGTCTTTTCACCGCAGCAGCCGGCACGCCTGCTGGGGCCGGAAGAGGCCGCCGGCTGGCTGCAGGCGGACAGTGGGGCGCCCGGGGAATTCATCTGGCTGCATTTCAACCTGGCGCACGCCGGCACGGAAAAATGGATGCAGCAGCATTTGTTGCTGTCACCGGTTTTCCACGAAGCCCTGCACGAGGGCACGCGTTCCACCCGCATCGATCATGCCGACAAGCAGCTGGTGGCCGTGCTCAACGATGTGCTGTTCGATTTTTCCTTTGATGCCGCCGACATCTCCACGCTCTGGCTGAGCGTGGACAACCGCCAGGTGGTGACCGCGCGCGGCAAGCCGCTGCGCTCGGTGGACCGGCTGCGCGAGGCCGTCAAGCGTGGCGAAAACCTGCGCTCGCCGGCCGAACTGCTGATCCATCTGCTGCGCGACGAGGCGGATGTGCTGATACAGATCGTGCGTGACCTGGCCGCGCGC
>JASLCO010000390.1 GCA_030146505.1 Moraxellaceae bacterium | reverse complement strand
TGGATTGCTCTTCGTGTTAATCGCTCTGAATCGCCACGAGCTTTTCAAACGGCTTTCTGGCTTCTGCACGCTTGCTTGTAAAAACTGCTGACATCACAAGGCCCACCAAGGCACCGGCAATGACGGCTGAGACGGTATGAGCATTCAGTTCTACCCGGGCAAACATGGTGAGCAAGGTGACTGGCAGCATGTAGAGTGCGTGGCGCCATCCGTAACGCCGGCATACGAAATAAAGTGCACAGGCGGCCATGGAGGAGTGCCCGGACGGCATATTGTGCTTGCCGCCACTAGGTCTATCGCCGAGCGGAGTACCCCATACGGTAACGGGACCCAGAAGATGTTTAAGGCCGTGCGTTGCAAGGGTTACCGACGCCCCGACATAAAGCAGCTGCATCATGCCGACCGGATCACGATTGATGATGGGAAGAGCTATCTGGGCAATTGTATTGGTGTACCTGAAATAGTGGTCAGTACGAAGGACAAGGAGTGTTTTTTCCGGACCTTTGGAGCGATAGCTTGAAAGATTGGTTGGCCACAGAATGCACAGGATGATGCCAATCACACACGCCAGCACAAATAGATGGTTCGGATCCGCCTATTTGTAGGCTTTTTTGCCAAGGCTGGAAGCTTCATGGGCGTGCTTCCCTGGGCCCAGAGGTAAAGGTGTCTTTTGTTGCGTCATAGATTTGACTACGCATGTCAAATGCTCCCATGACGCTATGGAAGATGTTTGCCTGTGAGGGAGTGGAATGTGCATCCAGTTCGGATTGGCAGATGTTCTTGTAGCGTTTGAATTCATCTGACATCCAGACAATAAAGGGGATGTCTTTTTGTGCGTTTGGTGCAATGGAATACGGTGCCCCATGCAGATAGAGCCCGTATTCTCCAAGGGATTCCCCGTGGTCTGAAATGTAAATTAGAGATGTTGATGTGCCTGCAGGCATTCCTTTGAGCAGGGTAATTGCCTGGGCAGCAACATGGTCTGTGTAAGTAATGGTATTGTCGTAGGCGTTAATCAGTTCCTGGCTTGTACATTTCTGCAGGTCTACGGACTGACAAATGGGCTTGAAGATTTCAAAGCCGACTGGGTATTTCTTGTAGTAGTCGGGGTCATGGCTTCCCGCGAGATGGAGAACAACAAAAACCCTGTTACTGCGGGAGGATTTTATCCGGTCAGCCAGCCCTTTGAGCAATACTTTATCCTGATTTCATCTCTCTCCCTGAAAATTATCACGGAGCTCGCCAGAGCGTTGATATGTGCTGACCTTCATTCCTGGCTCGCCCCAGTTGTTGGCTCGCCAAGTTACATCGACACCATTTCGCTGCAGGTAACTTGGGAGTGGTTCCCCAGGATGAATCTCCGTCCTCAAGGTGGGAGAGAATGCACAGCAAGGAAGCTGTAGTGTAAGTTGCGCATGATTTTGTATTTGGCAGTGCAATGGCACCTGCTTTTGCCATTTCAGGCTTGGTAAGCCTGGGGTATCCATAAAGAGAGAAATTGTCTGATCGTGCAGCTTCTCCGATCAGAAGAATAACGACAGTTTTTTCTATTTCCCTGGCTGTTGCATCAGGAAGGAGTCTTTGTTCTCCGGGTTTTATTGTGCTGGCAAGATGGCGTCCCCCATTGATGGTGTATGACCATGGCATGATCAGGCCGCCCAGATGCTTTCCATTCTTGCTGAACCAGAGTGCGGTGTTGGAGTTGACGTATGACCACCCCAGTCCCAGGATCAAGACGGCTATGACAAGACATGATCTACGGACAAATGAGGATCCATTTATCTCGGTGCGATAAATGAGTATGCAAGGGATGGCTCCCAGCAATGCTACATAGAGCAGCAAGTGAGGATGGAGCAGGGATGTTGCTTCGGAAATGTCGGTATTGAAGACATTTCCCATCATGGATTTGTCCAGTATTACGTTATAGGACTGTACAAAGTAGAGCGCGATCGAGTTGCCAACAGCCGCCACCATGAGCAGCGGCTTTATGATTCTTTCTGAAGCCAGAGAAAGAAGACTCAATATGAGTGCCGTGATGAAGGTTACCAGTACCAGAACAGTAATCAGTGTCAGTACGCCGTTTGAAGATCTGATATTCAGGTTGGCCACTGCAAAGGACAGTAGGGGGTAGTGATAAATAACCGTGTTTATTAGGGATGCCGCGATAATGAATTTAATCGTCGATAAATTTCCTTTCCATTTTAGGGGTAAGGACATTGCAGATATCATTGGCAGGTTTCTCTACGTTAAAGATAGTGGCGCAAGTGGGTATTGGCCGGGTTCTGTTTCGGGCTGCTTGCGGCGTGCCTGCTGTTGAGAGATGGGCAAGTAGGAGAGCGTTGTGGCAAAGCCGTAACTGGCTTTAATGAAGCCTGGCAAGAAGCTCTGCTTCTGGGGAGGGACGCTATAAGGCGTTGCGTGAGGACTTCGTGAGGGCTTCGTGATTGGGGCGTGAGTGCTGCCGGGAGCTTGCTTTTGTCAGTAGTGTTTTGGCGTTTGGCTTATGAAAGGCGCTGTGAAATATTGATCGCCTTGTGCATTGCGGTCGGATGTATTTGTAATACTGCTGACGAGAGGGGCGTGATTAGACGGATAAGGGGATGAATGATGTTGGCTGCCGTAGCTGGAGCCAATGGTGGCGCAAGGTTCTCAATTCAGTTCTTGATAGATGCTCTTTGTAAGGCGTTCACTATTTGCGTGGGATGAATTAAGAAGTAAATGAAAAGTTGAGTTCAGCCGCTATTGTTTGCCAATAAGCGGTGATACTGCAGAAACGAAAAAGGCCAGTCATTTGACTGGCCTTTTGATTTATCTGGTCGGGACGGCAGGATTTGAACCTGCGACCCCTTGCACCCCATGCAAGTGCGCTACCAAGCTGCG
>JASLCO010000281.1 GCA_030146505.1 Moraxellaceae bacterium | reverse complement strand
TTGCCGGTCAGGCCCACGGCACGGCCGCCGTTCTGGTTGATGAGGTTGACGATGGATTTGTTGACGAGGCCGCCCAGCACCATTTCCACCACATCCATGGTCTCGGCATCGGTAACGCGCATGCCGTCGATGAATTTCGATTCCTTGCCGATGCGTGTCAGCAGGTCACCGATCTGCGGGCCGCCGCCGTGCACGACGATGGGATTGAGGCCCACGGTCTTCAGCAGCACGATGTCGCGGGCAAAGGAATTCTCCAGCTCGGGATCGGTCATGGCATTGCCGCCGTATTTCACGACGATGGTCTTGCCGTGGAAATGCTGGATGTAGGGCAGTGCTTCGGTCAGTACCCGGGCAATGTTGAGGGCGGAATCACGCGTCAGCGCCATTGTCTTTGCTCGCCTTGGATTCAGAGGGGGAGTTTGAGTTCGGGATCGACACCTTGCAGCAAGGCCTGGAATTTTTCCTGTACCTGCGCCAGTGCCTGCTCGGTCTTGCCCTCGAAGCGGGCCACCAGGCAGGGTGTGGTGTTGGAGGCGCGTATCAGGCCCCAGCTGTCGGCAAACTCGACGCGCAGGCCGTCAATGGTGATGACATTGGCGTCGTCGAAACTGGCGCTGTGCTTGAGGGCTTCCATCACGCCGAACTTGGCGGCATCGGCCACCGGGATATTGAGCTCGGGCGTGGACGGGTTTTCCGGGAATTCGGCAAACATGTCATCGGAGCTGCCGGTTTCCAGCGAGAGGATTTCCAGCAGTCGCGCCGCCGAATAGATCGCGTCGTCAAAACCGAACCAGCGGTCGTTGAAGAAAATATGGCCGCTCATCTCGCCGGCCAGCGCGGCGCCTGTTTCCTTGAGCTTGCCCTTGATGAAGGAATGGCCGGTCTTGCACATGACAGGACGGCCGCCGTGGTTGCTGATGAGGGCCGGCAGGTCGCGCGTGCACTTCACGTCGAAGATGATGTCGGCACCGGGATTGGTGGTCAGCACGTGCTTGGCATACAGCATCATGAGGCGGTCGGGGAAAATGTTCTTGCCGCCGGCGGTGACCACGCCGATACGGTCGCCGTCGCCGTCGAAGGCAATGCCGATGTCGGCATTGTTCGCCGCCACCACGCCCATGAGGTCTTCCAGGTTTTCCGGCTTGCTGGGATCGGGATGGTGGTTGGGGAAGCTGCCGTCCACTTCGCAGAACAGCGGGATCACGGTGCAGCCCAGGGCTTCCAGCACGCGCGGGCCGATGGCACCGGCCACGCCGTTGCCGGCATCCACCACCACGCGAACCGGGCGCGCCAGCGCAATGTCGGAACTCACGCGCTCGATATAATCCTCGGCCACGTTCTGCTGGCTGAGGCCACCGCTGCCACTGCTGAAATTGGATGACTCGATGCGCTCGCGCAGTTCCTGTATGTCATCGCCGAACAGCGTGTCGCCGGCGAGCATGATCTTGAAACCGTTGTAGTTGGCAGGATTGTGACTGCCCGTCACCATCACGCCGCTGCCGGTGGCTATCGTCTTGGCGGCGAAATACAGCACCGGCGTCGGGACCATGCCGACATCGATGACATCGCAGCCGCTGGCGCGAATGCCTTCGATCAGGCCGGCACTGAGATCGGGGCCGGATTCGCGGCCATCACGCCCCACCACCACGGTCTGTTCGCCGCGCGCGGTGGCTTCGCTGCCGATGGCGAGGCCCAGCGCCCGCGCCACCTCGCGACTCAGGCCTTCACCTACCACGCCACGCACGTCATAGGCGCGGAAAATCTCCGGACGTAAACCTTCCACTACGGCTCCTTCAGCAGGCTTTTTTGCCTGTTTCACAGTTTTTGGTTCGGGGGCGTCGCCCAGCAGGGCGGTTTCATTGCCAACCATGTCGAGCATGCCCAGATTGTCGGCTGGTTGCTTGCTGACGCCCTTGCCGGCGCGCAACTCGGAGCCGTACTGGTCAAGATGTGCCAGCAGCAGGGAAAAGCTGCTGAAGTGCAGTTGCGGACGCTGGCGGTTGCCGTAGCGGAAATAGTTCTCGCTGAAATTGTCGACGGCGATGATGTCGGCATTCATGTTGCGCTGCAGCGATACCAGTATCCAGGCAATCAGGCCGCCGGCCGCGAGGGCGACGAAAACACCCAGCACCAGCATGATGAGGCCTTCACCACCGGCGCGTCCCAGGTTTGCCGCGGGCGAGAAACGCAGCTCCCAGCCGGGATTGGCGGTGCTGACATCGGCTCCCGGAATTTCCGTGCCTTCACCGCTGTTGATGATGGTGGCACGCTCGCTGCCGTTTTTCTGGATGAGCTCGACCTTGCCGGCATCGGGCGCGAAATTCTTCAGTGCCGTGGCAATGTCCTTGAAGGGGAAGCTGATGAGTGCCACGGCCTTGCTGCCATCGGCCGCTTTCAGCAGGCGTGCATAGGTCAGCACCTGTTCCTTGATGCTGCCGCTTTCGTAATAGCTGATTTCCGGCGTGACATGCTTGCCGTCGGCGAGGCGCAGCACCATGTCCTGGTGCGCATAGCTCAGGCCATTGGGTGCCGCCGGATCGATATTGGCGGGAACCACGCGTGCGAAAATGGCACCGGGAATCTGCCGCACCAGGCCGGCATCGGGCTCGCCCTGGAGCTGCAGGTATTTCAGCAGCTCTGCATCCGGCACATCATTCACGATGCCTTCATAGATATGCGTGTAATTGTCCAGCATGGTCAGGTAATGCTGGCGGTAGACGGCTGTCAGCGCCGAAGCCTGGTCGTCCTGTATCTTGCCGGCAAAGAAATAAATGCCGCCCTGCACCAGCAATACCAGCAGCACGCCCAGGATGAGGCCGGGCAGGCCCTGCTTGAGCAGGGTGGATTCGTTGCGGTGCTTTTTCGGCTTGGCACTCGCGGCAGGTGCTGTTTCCTTGACCTCTGCGGTCAGTTCCACCTGATCATTTTTTTTCTTGGCCATGATGTTCCCTGCAATAAAACAAGACTGGAAAAACTGTTACTGCCGGCCGGACGAGCCGAAGCCCCCGCTGCCGCGATGGCTTGCCACGAAATCATCCACGAGGCGGAATTCCGCCTGCACCACGGGCACCAGTAC
>JASLCO010000017.1 GCA_030146505.1 Moraxellaceae bacterium | reverse complement strand
TCAAGAAGTCTCAGAAGCATGGTGCCTTCTACCTGATTCCCACAGCCGAAGTTCCTGTCACCAATATTGTGCGTGATGAAATCGTGGCGACTGAAAAGCTGCCACTGAAATATGTCGCCCACACACCATGCTTCCGCTCGGAAGCTGGCTCTTATGGCCGTGATACCCGTGGCCTGATCCGCCAGCACCAATTCGAGAAAGTGGAGTTGGTTCAAATCGTGAAGCCGGAAGATTCACATCGCGTGCTGGAAGAGCTGACCGGTCATGCCGAAGCCATCCTGAAAGCACTGGGCCTGCCGTATCGCGTCATCGTGCTCTGTGGTGGTGACATGGGCTTCTCGGCCGCCAAGACCTATGACATCGAGGTCTGGCTGCCGGGCCAGCAGAAATATCGCGAGATTTCGTCCTGCTCGAATTTCGAAGCCTTCCAGGCGCGCCGCCTGCAGGCCCGTTTCCGCAACGAAGCAGGCAAGCCCGAGCTTGTGCATACGCTGAATGGTTCAGGTCTGGCCGTAGGCCGTACGCTGGTGGCCGTGCTGGAGAACTACCAGAACGAAGATGGCAGCGTGACCGTGCCGGAAGTATTGCGTGGCTATATGAACGGTCTCGAGAAAATTTCTCTCTGATTTGAAATATTCCGTAGGAGCGGCTTTAGCCGCGAACAATATCCTTTTTCATCGCTGCTTGCGGAAAGAGATTATAGGGTTCGCGGCTAAAGCCGCTCCTACGTATTAGAGGCAGGCAAGACATGGATTACCTACCCATATTCTTGAACATCAACGATCAGCGCGCGCTGGTGGTGGGTGGCGGCGATGTCGCCTCGCGCAAGGCTTCCATGCTTTTGCGCGCCGGCGCACAAGTGCATGTGGTGGCGCCCGCTATCAATGCCGAACTGCAGGAAAAGCTGAAAGACGGGAAGGGCAGCTTCAGGCTCGAGGATTACACGTCGACCGATCTGGATGGCGTTTCCCTCGTGATTGCCGCTACGGATGACCAGGCCGTGAACCGGCAGGTGCATGTGGATTGCCGTCTGCGCCAGCTGCCCATCAATGTGGTGGACAATCCCAAGCTCTGCACTTTCATTTTCCCCTCTATTGTTGATCGCTCGCCTTTGATCATTGCCGTTTCCAGTACGGGGAAAGCACCGGTGCTGGCGCGACTGCTGCGGGCACGCTTGGAAAGTACCATTCCGGCTGCGTATGGCCGTCTTGCGCAAATCTGCGGTGAATTCCGTGATCTGGCAAAAAGTAGCCTGCCGGATACCAATGCCCGCCGTGCTTTCTGGGAAAAACATCTGCAGGGTCGTTTTGCCGAGCTGGTGCATGCGCATCGCGAAGATGAGGCGCGTGCCTTCCTGAAGCAGGAATTTACTCTTGCCGTGCCTTCGCAGGTAGGTGAGGTATATCTGGTGGGGGCAGGACCGGGCGACCCTGACTTGCTGACTTTCCGTGCACTGCGCCTGATGCAGCAGGCGGATGTAGTGGTGCATGACAGGCTGGTATCTCCCCCCGTTCTTGATCTGTGTCGTCGCGACGCGGATTTCATCTATGTGGGAAAGGCACGTGCCAATCACGCCGTACCGCAGGAAGACATCAACCAGTTGCTGGTTCGTCTGGCAAAAGCAGGCAAGCGGGTGTGTCGCCTGAAGGGCGGGGATCCTTTCATCTTCGGCCGTGGCGGTGAAGAAATCGAGGAGCTGGCCGAAGCAGGAGTGCCTTTCCAGGTGGTGCCTGGCATCACGGCTGCCAATGGGTGTTCAGCCTATGCCGGCATCCCGCTCACGCATCGCGATTACGCGCAATCCGTGCGCTTCGTGACGGGACACCTGAAAGACGGCTCGCCCGAGCTGCCCTGGAATGAGCTCATACACGAACACCAGACCCTGGTGCTGTACATGGGCCTGACCGGCCTGGAAAAAATCAGCGAGCAATTGATAGGGCATGGAATGGCGGCTGACATGCCGGTGGCACTGGTCTCGCAGGGCACCACGCCACAGCAGAAAGTGGTGACGGGTACGCTCGCTGATATTGCCGGTAAAGTGGCCGACAGTGGCATTCACGCACCCACGCTCACCATCGTAGGCCGGGTCGTGGCATTGCGTGACAAGCTCAACTGGTTTGAAACATCCGACTGAACCTGTCCTGAAAAAGCCTGCTGTGCGGGCGCTAATGACATTTATTAATGAAAAAGCCCGCGCTTCAGAACGCGGGCTTTTTCATTTCACGATATGAAAGAACTAAACAGGCCGCCTTCCTTGCACAACGCGCAGCAGTATCACCACCACGGCAATTACCAGCAGGATATGGATCAGGCCACCCATGGTGTAAGAGCTGACCAGCCCCAGCAGCCAGAGGATGATAAGGACAACAGCAATGGTTTCCAGCATGGGGATCTCTCCTTGATCATTGTCGCCACAAGCGTATCAGGGTTTCCGTGAATTACCCGGATGGCTGTCAACGGTGCTTGTGAAAAGATTCAGCCGTTGCTGACAATGCGCAATGTAGAGGCATCCACGTTTTCAACACCCTTGATACTGCGTGCAATTTCCACAGCCTTGTCCGCTTCGGCCTGGCTGCCTGCCGTGCCGCTCAGGATGACCACATGATTGACGGTTTTCACACTGATCTTGAGGCCCTTGGTGGTGCCGTCGGCCAGCAGCGAGGATTTCACCTTTGTGGTGATCCAGCTGTCTGAAACCATCTGTTCCGATTTCTTGCCGGCCTGTTTCAGATCGCTGCCGACGCTACCGGGCACTTCCAGCTGGTTGTCTACATTGCGTACGCCATCCACCTCGCGGGTGAGGCTTTCCGCCCTGTCACGTCCTGCCGAGCTCTTGACCGTACCCGTCAGGCTGACCACGCCATTGGCGGTGGTGACGCTGATGTCACTGCCTTTGAGTGCATCCTCGCCCATGAATTTCGTTTTCACTTTGGCGGTAATGCCGGTGTCGCTGATGGCCGTGCTCACGTCAGCACTCATGGGCTTGGGAGAGGTTTGTGCAAAAGCCATGGGAGCAGCGCCGAGCAGGGCGGCAAGGGAAGCGGCCGTAATCAGGTATTTGCTGTTCATGGGAATTTCCTTTTCTTGAGAGAGGTAGTGGAGCCAGCATGTGGCCCAGGAATTTATCCCAGAAGAAAAGGAGGAGTGGCAGTTGCGGGAATGTTGGGAAATGCCGCCGGGTTGTTGTTTTTGTAAACCGACAGAGAAGAGGATGCTGCTGTGTTGTTTTTGTGTTTGAGGGCCGCAGTGGTTTTGTGCAGCCTCAGCAGGATGTACCCATGCTGCGCAGAGGAATCAGTATGAGATTGGCGACATGCCGGAGGTTTTCCTCCTTGTCGGAGGCCATCAGGCCGCCGGGAGTCAGCACCGTGGATTGCAGCAGCCGTACCAGGATTTCCGCCGCTACCTCGGCCGGGATATTCGGGAAATGGCCGGCTGCCTGGGATTCACGAATGAAATTGCCGCAATAGGCCAGCGCCAGCTGGAACAGCGCTTCACTTTTCACCGTCAGATGCGGCAGCAGCCATTCCGGCTCGGTCTCGAGCAGGCGCTGTATCAGGGGATGGCGACGCGCCTGCAGGGCGGTTTGCACAAAACCTTCCACAAACAACTGCTCGGGATCGGTGAGTGCAGCCAACTGCTGCTGGATATCTCGCATGGCGCGGCGGCTTTCGCGCAAGGCCACGGCCTGGAAGAGGGCGTCCTTGTCCCGGTAATAACGGTAGATGGTGATGCGGCTCACGCCCACGCGCTTTGCCACGTCTTCCATGGTCATGCGCCGGAAACCGAAGTCCAGGAAGAGGGCGTAGGCGGCGTCCAGTATGCGCCGTGCGGTATCACCCTGCACGTCCTCAAATGCATGCGGAGGAAATGTATTCGCGATGTTCACGATGCATGGCTTCCTGCGTGTGCTCAGATCATGGGCAGGCCCTTGCGCAGGCGCCGGCGGAAATCCGCCATCACCAGCAGGGTGCCTGCCTGGCGGACAGGGCGGGGCAAAAGGGCGTTGAGCCGGCCTGTCATCTTCACGAAACGGTCGAATTTTTTCTGGTCTTCTTCCGTCCACTCATAGTGCATTTCATCGCGC
>JASLCO010000006.1 GCA_030146505.1 Moraxellaceae bacterium | reverse complement strand
TCGCTCGACACCGTTGAACTGGTGATGGCTCTGGAAGAAGAGTTCGAACTCGAAATTCCTGACGAAGAAGCCGAAAAGATCAGCACGGTGCAAAACGCCATTGATTACATTGGCGCCAACAGCAAGTAATACGCTGTTATAGCCGTAAAAGCCGCAGCTCTGCCTTCTGGGGACTGCGGCTTTTGCATGTCTGGAGGCTGCCTTTCATCATGGTGACATATTGCCGTGCCTGGGCTTCCGAAAAAACTGTGCGTTGTGGGTGAATGTGCAATGCCGTTGGTATTGCACGGGAAGGAGTTGAGATGAGCCGTCGTCGTGTTGTGGTAACCGGTCTTGGCATGTTGACCCCGCTGGGCAACACAGTGGATGCCACCTGGGAGGGCATACTTGCCGGCCGCAGTGGCATCTCCATGATCGACCACTTTGATACGTCGGCTTATGCCACGCGCTTTGCCGGCCTCATCCGCGATTTCGATATCGAACCGTATATGCCGGCCAAGGAAGCGCGTCGTCTCGACGAGTTCATCCAGTACGGCATGGCGGCCGGCCTGCAGGCGTTTGCCGATGCCGGTCTTGAGGTCACGCCGGAGAATGCGCCGCGCATCGGTGTGGCGGGCGGTGCCGGCATCGGCGGCCTGTCTTCCATCGAACGCAGCCATGAAACGCTGCTGAAAGATGGCCCGCGCAAGATTTCTCCCTTCTTTGTGCCAGGCTCCATCATCAACATGACGGCCGGCATGCTGGCCATACGTCTCGGTCTCAAGGGACCGAATATTGCGCTGGTGACAGCCTGTACCACAGGCACTCATTCCATTGGCCTGGCGGGCCGCATCATTGCTTATGGCGATGCCGACGTGATGCTGGCCGGTGGCAGTGAAAAAGGTTCCAGCCCGCTGGGCATGGCCGGTTTTGCCGCCGCGCGTGCGCTGTCAACCCGCAACGACAATCCGCAGATTGCCAGCCGGCCCTGGGACAAGGACCGCGACGGCTTCGTGTTGGGCGATGGCGCCGGCATGATCGTGCTGGAAGAGTACGAACACGCCAAAGCACGCGGCGCGAAAATCTATGCCGAGCTGATCGGTTTTGGCATGAGCGACGATGCCTTCCACATGACCTCGCCCCCCGAAGGCGGGGAGGGCGCTGCTGCTGCCATGCGCAACGCCATACGTGATGCCGGCATCACGCCGGCCGAAATCGATTACATCAATGCGCACGGTACTTCCACGCCGGCGGGCGACATTGCCGAGTCGCAGGCTATCGAGTCTGTGCTGGGCGAGCATGCAAGAAAGGTGGCCGTGAGTTCCACCAAGTCCATGATTGGCCATCTGCTGGGCGCGGCCGGTGCCGTCGAGGCGATTTTTTCCATCCTTGCCATTCGTGACAATATCGCGCCGCCCACCATCAACCTCGACAATCCCGAAGAAGGCTGCACACTGGATTATGTGCCGTACAAGGCGCGCCCCATGCCTATCGATACCGTGCTGTCCAATTCTTTCGGTTTTGGCGGCACCAATGGTTCGTTGATTTTCCGCCGGGTGTGATGAGTTTTCCGGTCTGGGTCAATGGCGAGGAGGGGGCTGTGCTCTCTCCTGCCGACCGCGGGCTTGCCTATGGTGATGGTCTGTTTGAAACGTTGCGCGTGGAAAACCGGCGCGCTGTTTTTGCCGAGGCCCATTTCTCCCGCTTGGCTAGCAGTGTTGCAGCTCTGGACATTCCCTTGCAGATGGCGGAATTGCAGGCTGATTTCTTGCGTTTCCTGGCGGCTTGCCCTGCCAGTTGCGTGACCAAGATCATCGTCACGCGCGGTAGCAGCGGCCGCGGTTATCTGCCAGCCGCAGAGACACGCCCCACCGTGATTTTCAGCGCGCACGCGCTACCTTCCCATCCGGAAAGCTTCCAGTCCCACGGTGTGGTGGCGGATATTTCCGGCCTGCGCCTCGGCCTGCAGGCCATGCTGGCTGGCCACAAGCATCTCAATCGGCTGGAGCAGGTCATGCTGCGTCGCGAGCAGGCCCTGTTGAGCGTGGATGAAATGCTGGTCTGCGATCTGGATGGCCATGTGGTGGAAGGCGTTTCCAGCAATGTCTTCCTGGTGAAAGACGGCCAGTTGGGCACGCCCTTACTTGACCGTGCCGGCGTGCGTGGTGTCATGCGCGGCGAAGTGATGGCGCAGGCGGCCCAGCTGGGCATGGCTGTGACCGAGTCGCGCTATGCAACGGATGCATTCCTGTCGGCAGATGAGGTATTTTTCTGCAACAGCGTGAACGGCATCTGGCCGGTGCGGCGCCTGCCGGGGCGGCAGTGGCAGCCGGGCCCGGTGACCCGTCGGCTGCAATCCTTCTGGCAGGAATCACTGGGTCGCTGATTGATGCAATTTGCACGCAAGGGGAAGTCACGCTGGTTGTGGCCCCTGGTTTTTTTCCTGCTGACCTTCCTGCCGGCCCTGTGGATTTACCACGGCTTGTTTTCACATTTGCCCTTGCCCGACAGCGGTTATCGCGTGGAAATCCGCAAGGGCAGCAACTTCACCCAGATCACGGAAAACCTGGCGCGCGACGGCATCATTCCCGATGCCCTGCTGGCCCGTGCCTGGTTGCGTCTGCAGCCGGGCGAGAAGAAAGTGCATCCCGGTGTCTGGCTGCTGCGTCCTCCGCAAACCACGATTTCCGCACTCCGGCTTATCCTGGCCGGCAATGCGCAAGCTGCTTCACGCATGACAGTGGTGGAAGGCACAAGCTACCGCGACCTGCGTGACCTGCTGGCAGCGCGTGATGATGTGCAGGCTTCCGGCCTTGTCAGTGATGCCGAGGTGCTGGCGGCATTGGGCGCCACCGAAACCCACCCTGAAGGCCTGTTTGCACCCGATACCTATGCCATCGGCAGCAGTGATACCGATATCAGGATTTTGCGGCATCTGTATCAGCGCCAGAAAAACATACTGGAAGAGGAATGGGAGCGGCGTGCGCCGGCCTTGCCTTACAGGAATGCTTATGAGGCCCTGATCATGGCCTCCATCGTGGAAAAGGAAACCGGTGTGGCCAGCGAGCGTGCGCAGATTGCCGGTGTGTTTGTGCGCCGCCTGCAAAAAGGCATGCGTCTGCAGACCGACCCCACGGTGATTTACGGCATGGGTCCGCAGTTTGACGGCAATCTGCGCCGTGCCGACCTGCGACGCCTGACGCCCTACAATACCTATCGCATCGACGGCCTGCCGCCCACGCCTATTGCCTTGCCCGGCCGCGCTGCCATCCATGCCGCCCTGCATCCGGACAATGGCGATGCCATTTTCTTTGTGGCGCGTGGCGACGGCACGCACGAGTTCAATGCCACGCTGGCGGCCCATAACCGTGCCGTGGAGAAATACCAGATGCGTCGCCAAACCGGTTATCGTTCCGCACCTCCCGCGGCAGGAGTGGAGAAAGAATGAGCAGCAGGCGTTTCATCACGCTGGAGGGCGGCGAGGGGGCGGGCAAGAGTACCTGCCTTGCTTTCCTGCGTGACTATTTTGTGCAGAGACGGCTGCCTCTCGTGATGACGCGCGAACCGGGCGGCACGCCACTGGCTGAAGAACTGCGCGAGTTGCTCTTGCGCAGGCGCGAAGAAACCGTGGTGGCCGATGCCGAGTTGCTGCTGATCTTTGCCGCACGTGCCCAGCATCTGGCCACGGTCATCGAGCCTGCCCTTACGCGCGGCGAGTGGGTCTTGTGCGACCGTTTCACCGATGCCACCTATGCCTATCAGGGAGGCGGGCGCGGGCTTTCCATGGCGCGCATTGCCGAACTGGAAACGCTGGTGCAGGGCAGCCTGCGTCCCGGTCTCACCTTGTTGCTGGACTTGCCGGTGCAGCAAGGCATGGCGCGTGCTGCCGCGCGAGCGGAAAAGGACCGTTTTGAATCCGAGCAACTGGAATTCTTCGAGCGCGTGCGCGCGGTTTACCGGCAGCGTGCGCAGGCCGAGCCGCAACGTTTTCGCGTGGTGGATGCCTCGGCACCGTTGCCGGAGGTGCAGGCCTCGCTCACGCAGGTACTGGACCAGGCGCTGGAGCTGGCCCATGGGTGACGAAGAGCGGCGCGCGCCTTATCCCTTCCATCCTTATGCCTGGCAACACAGCGTATGGCAGCGGCTGGTGACGCTGGCGGACAGCGCGCACCTGCCGCACGCCCTGCTGCTCAGCGGCCATGCCGGTATCGGCAAGGAGCGTTTGGCCCAGGCCTTCGCCGCCCGGCTTTTGTGCGCCTCACCGACGGCACCGGGAGCCTGCGGCCAGTGCAAGAGTTGCAGTCTGCTCAATGCTGGTGTGCATCCCGATCTCATGTGGCTGGCTCCGGAAACCGATGCCAAGACGGAAAAGACCGCAAAATTCATCAAGGTGGACCAGGTGCGCGAGCTGGTCGGTTTCGCGGAAAAGGCGGCGCAACTGGGCGGTTATCGTGTGGTCATCATCACGCCCGCGCATCTGCTCAATGTGCAGGCCGCCAATGCGCTTCTGAAAACGTTGGAAGAGCCGGGCAGCCGTACCCTGATTTTCCTGGTGAGCTCGCAGCCCCTGAGCCTGCCGGCCACCATACGCAGCCGTTGCCAGCAACTGGCACTGGAGACTCCGGCCATGGCTGATGCGCTGGCCTGGCTGTCGCCGCAATTGCGAGATGAAAGTACAGCACGCCTGCTGCTGGCACTGGCCGACGGTGCGCCGCTGGCGGCACTGCAGTTGCGTGATGCCCTCTGGTTCAACGAGCGCGAGCGTCTCCTGAAGGATTTGTCCGCGCTGGCTGAAGGCAGGGCCACGGCCCTGGCCGTTGCACAACGCTGGCAGAGCCTGGGAGCGGATGCCGTTCTGCAGGCGCTGGGGAGCCTTGCGGCAGATGTGGCAGTGGTGGCCAGTGGCAGCACGGTTGTCAAACACCAAGACCTCGCGCCTATAATCGCGACTGTTGCGCGCCGGACCCTTCCTGCCGCGGTATTGTCTTTCCGCCAGGGCCTGATCGAGAAACAGCGCCTGCTGGCTGGCAATATCCAGGGAGCGGCATTGCTGGATGCGATTTTTACAGAGTGGGCACAACTGGCCCGCTGATTTCCGGGGGAAGTGGCGTTTTGCCCAAGACGCTGCATACACAGACCAAGAAGAGGCATAGACCCGAATGAACATGCCCCGTGCTGGCGGTATCATCAACCAGGCCATCAAGGACAAGGCTGCGCTGTATGCGGCTTTCATGCCTTTTGTGAAAGGTGGCGGGCTTTTCCTGCCCACCAATCGCCCCAGCAAGCTGGGTGAAGAAGTCTTCGTGCTGCTCACGCTGATGGATGATCCCGAGCGTATTCCGCTCACTGGCAAGATCATCTGGATCAATTCCAAGCAGCAGGGCACGCGCCCGGCCGGCATCGGCATACAGCTCACCGGTGAAGAGGGTGACAAGGCCAAGCGCAAGATTGAAACCTATCTGGCCGGTGCGCTGCAGGCCGACAGGCCCACGCATACGATGTGATGTTCACGGGGCCGGCATTCGCCGGCCTCTGTTTTTTCAGGCGACTGTTTTCATGTTCATTGATTCCCACTGCCATCTCGATCGCCTCGATTTCGCCGCCCTCGGCACCGATCTTGAAGGTGCCCTGCAAGCGGCCCGCGCGCGTGGCGTGCAGCATTTCCTTTGCATAGGTGTCGATCTGGAAAGCCTGCCGGATGTGCTGGCCGTGGCTGATGCGCATGGTGATGTTTCAGCCTCCGTGGGTGTGCATCCCCTCCATCTGGAATCCCTGGAGCCGGAAATCGAAAGGCTCGTGGAGCTGGCCGCCCATCCCAAGGTGGTCGCCATCGGAGAGACCGGTCTGGATTATCACTATGACAAGGAGAGCCCGGCGGATCAGCAGCGCCGTTTCCGCAAACATATCGAAGCTGCACGCCGGACCGGCAAACCGCTGGTGATTCATACGCGTGAAGCCAGGGCGGACACCATTGCCATCCTGAAGGAGGAGGGTGCCGGTTCCGGCGTGCTGCATTGCTTCACGGAAGACTGGACCATGGCAAAGGCCGCGCTTGATCTCG
>JASLCO010000355.1 GCA_030146505.1 Moraxellaceae bacterium | reverse complement strand
GTTTGCCGGTGCCGAAGACCGCGAAATCAAGCTGGTTTTCCCCTGGGCCACGTATGACTTCACCGGCCGCAGCTATCTCATGCATTACGCGCTGCCCAACTTCTATTTCCACGCCACCACGGCCTACGACATCCTGCGCCATCAGGGCGTGGCTATCGGCAAGATGGATTTTCTCGGCAAGTAATTGCCCCGAGTCGCATAAAAAAGGCCCGTTTCCCGGGCCTTTTTTATGCGAACTATATACATCACAAACTCGAGTCCTGTCATTCCCGCGAAAGCGGGAATCTCAGGATACTCAGCAGGGTTTTGACCAGAGAGATTTTCGCTTGGCGTGCGCTTTGCTGATCGCGGGAATGACGATGTCTCAAAGGTAGGTGTTCTATCAGGTATATGGCCCGCTTTTTATGGGCTGCCGCAATGTTTCCATCTGTATGGCTTCGGTAGGGAAATGCACGGACACGGATATTTGGGACAAGTGCTGCGCTAGATTGCCATTTCGACCTGCCTGTTTCCGGAGCCCGTCATGAAACCCTCAAAAGCGTTGTACGCCACTCCTGTTTTCCTGTTTCTCGTGTTGCTGCTGGCGGGCATTGCCCGGGCCGACAATCCTGCGCTCACCGGTCATTATCTCTATGTGCCGGAGCGCAGTGCCGCGGTGGAGCAGATGGTGGATAAAACCGTGGCCGAGATGAATTTCCTGCTGCGTCCCATTGCCCGCTCGCGGCTCAACAAGACCAATCAGCCCTACCAGAAGATCACGCTGGATTTTCCGGCAGGCAAGGCCAGCATCATCACGGACAAGCGTGCCGCCATCGTGACAACTGCCGACGGCAAGCCTGTGAAATGGAAGCGTGAAGATGGCGAGGTCATGGATGTGAGCATGCAGTGGCAGGGCAGTGCCTTGCAGGAAACCTTTGCCGCCGAGGATGGCAAGCGTGTCAATCTCTTCGAGCTTTCGCCAGATGGCACGGAGCTCAGGATGCTCGTGACGGTCAGCAGCAAGCGCCTGCCCAAGCCCCTGGTGTATACGCTGGTGTATAAGCGTCAGTAACAGTATTTCACGTCATTCCCGCGAAGGCGGGAATCTTCAGGAAAGAACTCTGCCTGCAAATCATGAGGTTCCCGCCTTCGCGGGAGTGACGATATTCAAGGAATAAAAAACCCCGCATGATGCGGGGGTTTTTATGCTGAGAAAGGCGAGGACTTATTTCACCTGCATGCCAGGTTCTGCACCATCATCCGGTGTCAGCAGGAATATATCGGCGCCACCGGGGCCGGCCGCCAGCACCATGCCTTCCGAGAGGCCGAACTTCATCTTGCGCGGCGCCAGATTGGCAACCATCACGGTCTTGCGGCCTATCAGCTTTTCAGGATCGGGATAGGCGCTCTTGATGCCGGAGAAGACATTACGTGTCTTGCCTTCGCCCACATCCAGCGTGAGCTGCAAGAGTTTGTTGGCGCCTTCCACATGCTGGGCGTTGACGATGGTGGCTACGCGCAAATCCACCTTCACGAAGTCGTCGATACTGATTTCTGCAGCCAGGGGTTCAATAGCGGGGGCGGCCGGAGCGGCAACTGCAGCAGCGGGGGCAAGATTTTCCTTTGAAGCTTCTACCATGGCGTCAATTTTCTCTTTTTCCACGCGCGTCATCAGCGGCGTGAAAGCATTGATGGTGTGATTCAGCAGCAGTTGCTGGCGGGCATCCCAGGTCAGTGTTTCCACATTCAGGAAGGCACGGCTGGCCTCGGCGGTCTGCGGCAGTATGGGTGCGAGATAGGTCACGAGCTGGCGGAAAAGATTCAGGCCCACCGAGCACACGGCATGCACTTCGGCTTCGCGGCCGGCTTCCTTGGCCAGCGCCCAGGGTTTTTTCTCGTCGATATACTGGTTGGCACGATCAGCCAGTGCCATGATTTCGCGCACGGCTCGGCCGAAATCGCGGTTTTCATAATGCGTGGCAATGCTGTCACCGGCGGCAATGAAATCCTGCAGCAGGGCCGGCTCTGCACATTCAGTGCTCAAACGATTGTCGAATTTCCTGGCAATGAAGCCGGCGCAACGGCTGGCGATATTCACCACCTTGCCGACCAGATCCGAGTTCACGCGCAGCTGGAAGTCTTCGAGGTTGAGATCGATATCTTCCACTGTGCCGGAAAGCTTGGCAGCAAAGTAGTAGCGCAGGTATTCCGGGTTCAGTTGTTCCAGATAGCTGCGGGCCTTGATGAAGGTGCCGCGCGACTTGGACATCTTCTGGCCGTTCACGGTGAGGAAGCCGTGGGCGAAAATCGCCGAAGGTTTGCGATAGCCCGCGCCTTCCAGCATGGCGGGCCAGAACAGGGCATGGAAATACACGATGTCCTTGCCGATAAAGTGGTAGAGCTCGGTATTGCTGCCAGGCGTCCAGGCCTGTTTCCAGTCCAGACCATTCTTTTCACAGTAATTGCGCCAGCTGGCGATATAGCCGATGGGGGCATCCACCCAGACATAGAAATACTTGCCGGGCGCATCCGGAATTTCAAAACCGAAATAGGGCGCATCGCGCGAGATGTCCCAGTCATTGAGACCGGCTTCGAACCACTCGTCCAGCTTGTTGGCCATTTCGCTTTGCAGGCGTCCGGATTTTTCGCGGTCCTGCAGGAAGTCGGAAAAGTCGGGCAGCTTGAAGAAATAGTGCTCGGACTCCTTCATCACCGGCGTGGCGCCGGAAATGGTGGAGTAGGGATTCTTGAGCTCGGTGGCGGCATAGGTGGCACCGCAGACTTCGCAGGAATCACCGTACTGGTCTTTCGCGCTGCACTTGGGGCATTCGCCCTTGATGAAGCGGTCGGCCAGGAACATCTGCTTTTCCGGATCGAAAAGCTGGCGTATGGGGCGGGTGGCGATATGACCGGCTTCGCGGTTCTTCACATAGATTTCCGAAGACAGCTCGTGGTTTTCTTCGGAATGCGTCGAGTGATAGTTGTCGAAGCGGATATGGAAGTCGGCAAAGTCGCGCTCGTGATCAGCCTTCACGGTGGCAATCTGCTGCTCGGCCGTGACGCCGTTCTGCTCGGCTTTGAGCATGATGGCGGTGCCGTGGGCATCATCGGCGCAGACATAATGCACATCGTGGCCGCGGGACTTCTGGAAGCGCACCCAGATATCGGTCTGTATGTATTCCACCAGATGGCCCAGGTGGATGGGGCCGTTGGCATAGGGCAGGGCGCTGGTGACGAGAATGCGGCGGGTGTTGCTCATGTCGAAAAATCGCAAGCGTGAGAAAGGGCGTAAATATACCTGAAAACGGCGGCTCGCCCGACCGCAAATTCAGCACCGGCAGCCCTGCTGCTCTATGCCCGTCCCCCCCGCCCGGGCTACGATACGGCCCCGTTTCTGATCTTGCCGAGACTCTTGCTGTGAGCGAAGCCGTAACCGATGCCGCCGTGAAATCTGCCCTGGGAGCCGTGACGGACCCCCTGCTGGGCAAGACGCTGGCTGATCTGGGCTGGCTGGACCGTGCGGTCCTGCAGGGTGATGACACCGTGCTGCTGGATCTGGCGCCGACCTATGCCGGTGCTTCGGAAGAGTTGCGTCCTTTGCTGCTGGCTGCGCTGGCCCCTCTGGGCATACGGCAGTTGGGCCTGCGCGAGCTGCCGAAGATTCCCCGCGTACAGGCGCAGGGCGGTCTGCCCGGCATGGAGCGCGTGAAGAACATCATTGCCGTCGCTTCCGGCAAAGGCGGTGTGGGCAAATCCACTACCGCCGTGAATCTGGCGCTGGCCCTGGCCGCTGAGGGCGCCCGTGTCGGCATTCTGGATGCCGATATCTATGGCCCCAGTCAGCCCACCATGCTGGGCGTGCCGGCCGGCACCAAGCCCGGCGTGCGCGACAATGCCTGGTTTGTGCCGCTGGTGGCGCATGGCATCGAGCTCATGTCGATTGGTCTTTTGCTGGATGGCGACAATACGCCCGTGGTCTGGCGCGGCCCGAAAGCGACTGGTGCACTGTTGCAACTGCTGCAGCAGACGCAGTGGACCGATCTCGATTTCCTCATCATCGACATGCCGCCGGGCACCGGTGATATCCAGCTTACGCTGGCGCAGAAAGTGCCGGTGGCCGGTGCGGTCATCGTCACCACGCCGCAGGACATTGCCCTGCTGGATGCCAAAAAAGGCATAGAAATGTTCCGCAAGGTGGAAATTCCCGTGCTGGGCGTGGTGGAAAACATGGCCCTGCATATCTGCACGAATTGCGGCCATGCCGAGCATGTTTTCGGTCAGGGCGGTGGCGAGCGTATTGCCCGCGATTACCAGACCGAGCTGCTGGGCTCGCTGCCGCTGGATAGTCGTATCTGTGACGAAGCCGATCATGGCTGGCCCACGGTAGTGGCGGATCCTGCAGGCCAGATTGCCGCCATCTACCGACAGATTGCGCGCCATGTCGGTGCCGCTGTTGCCAAGGCGGCGACGGTACCGGCAAAGAATATTCCGAATATTGTTTTTGAATGATGGCTGATGATTCCCTCTCCCTTTGGGAGAGGGGCAGGGTGAGGGTGTGTGGTTCGCGCAGGCGATTGCCCTCACCCCAACCCTCTCCCAGCGGGAGAGGGGGTAATTTAATGGGGAGTGCATAATGAGCATCAAGGCGGACAAGTGGATACGTCGCATGGCGGAACAGCACGGCATGATCGAGCCTTTCGAGCCGGGCCAGGTGCGTACGGCCAATGGCGGCAAGATCATTTCCTATGGCGTTTCCAGCTATGGCTATGACGTGCGCTGTTCCAACGAGTTCAAGGTTTTCACCAATGTCTATTCGGCCACGGTGGATCCGAAAGCCTTTGATGAAAAAAGCTTTGTCGATATCACCTCCGATGTCTGCATCATTCCGCCCAATTCCTTTGCCCTGGCCCGCACCGTGGAATATTTCCGTATTCCGCGCAGTGTGCTGACGGTTTGCCTCGGCAAGTCCACCTATGCGCGCTGCGGCATCATCGTCAATGTGACGCCACTGGAGCCGGAGTGGGAAGGGCATGTGACGCTGGAATTTTCCAACACGACGAATCTGCCGGCCAAGATTTACGCCAATGAGGGCGTGGCACAGATGCTGTTCTTTGAAAGCGGTGAAGTTTGCGAAACCTCTTACAAGGACAGGGGCGGCAAGTATCAGGGTCAGACCGGTGTCACCCTGCCCAAGACCTGATGTCTTCTTTATTTTCGCAGGAGCGGCTTTGGCCGCGAACCTTCGCAGAAATGAAAAAGCCGCGCATATGGCGCGGCTTTTTTGTTAGCGGCTAAAGCCGCTCCTACGGTTTCGGAGCAGCACCGGTTTTATAGTTGGTGAGTTCGATGGTGTAGAGCGCGCCATCATTGTCCTGCACCACTTTCACCGGCAGGAAATCCAGGGATTTTGCCAGCCAGAAGGTGGTGTGGCGGGTGGGGTCGCTGTGCTGGCGGCTCACTTTCAGGGTGGTGAACTGGCCGGCGGGTGTGGTGATGCTTTCCTCGCCATCAATCACGAAGGGTTGCTTCTCGATATTCTTGGCGCTGGCAATCCAGTAAGGGCCGCCGAGCTTGCCCAGGTCCTTGAGGTCGCGACGAATCT
>JASLCO010000329.1 GCA_030146505.1 Moraxellaceae bacterium | reverse complement strand
GCCCGTGGCACGGATGTGGACAAGCCACGTAACCTCGCCAAGTCCGTGACAGTCGAGTGATTACACCTCAATAAAAAGGCCCGCATTGCGGGCCTTTTTATTGGCTGAAATTTCTGTCAGCCCTGCTGCTTTTTCCACAGGGCATAAAGATCGGGAGCGGACTCAAGGCGTACGGGTATGTGCCGTATTTTCATGCTCTGCTCTGCAAACGGTTTTGCCAGGTCGGCATAGATGGCGGAGGTGGACAGGCCATAGGTCTCGCCGTCTTCATTGCTATAGGCAAAGCTGACTTCCCTGATGCCGGCCATGCGCATGGCGGCCATGCACATGGGGCAGGGCTGGCCACTGGCGTAAACAGCGCAGCCGGAAAGATCGGGTGCCCCCAGTTTCTGGCTAGCAGCGCGCAGGGCATTCAGCTCGGCATGTGAGGTTGGGTCATTGCTGCGCAGGATTTCATTGACACCTTGCGCAATGACTGCGCCATCCTTCACCACAACAGCACCAAAAGGGCGGCCGCCTTTCTGCAAATTGGCATGAGCCAGCTTTATGGCTTCTCCCAGAAATTGCTCTTGATCATTCATCAGGTATTTCTGCTCCGTCATCACCGCATCATCACAATACAATGGTTTTCAGGCCGACTTCGACATTGCCGCGTGTGGCTTTTGAGTAAGGGCAGAACTGGTGCCCGGCTTCCACAATCTTGCGCGCATCTTCTTCGGAAAGTCCGCCGACCCAGACCGTGAGATCCACCTTGAGTCCGAAGCCGGTCGCATCCTTGCCTATGCCGACAGCAGCTTCCACTTCCAGGGATTTCGGTTTCAGCTTCATCTGTGTGGCCATGAAATCCACCGCGCCGCAGAAGCAGGCGGCATAACCGGCAGCGAACAAATCTTCCGGTGTAGTGGTGCCGGGCTTGCCTGGGCCGCCCATGGCCTTGGGCACGGAGAGATCGGCTTTCACCAGACCATCGCGGGTTTCGGTATGGCCGTTGCGGCCGCCTTCCGCCACGGCATGGGCGGTATAGAGGACTTCCACGCTCATCATTGCTCTCCTTTCGGCTGACGCGATCCGGATTTATGCCGCGTCGTGTCGGGGAGTTTAGTAAAGGTGGTAGATGTCTTTTTGTCTGTTGCAGGCCTGGGCCACTTTTGCAGTGAGGGTCTTAGTTGGCGGCAGCGGCCAGCAAGCCTGCCAATGCTGCTGCGGCAAACGATCCGCGCAGCAGATCCGGTGAAGTCTTGCGCCGGCCTTCCAGCCAGTGCCGGGCATAGTCGTGAACGGCGCCAGTGAGCACCGAGGCATAGACCGGACTTTTGCGGGCAGCCAGAGGTTCGGCGCCGGGCAAGGCCAGCATGTCCGCCCACCATTTCTGGGTGCTGGCCATGGTTTCTTCGAGGAAGGCTTTTTCACGGTCGGCCTGGGCCAGCACCATGCGGTGGTTGAAGACGAAGCGGGCCCAGTCCGGGTTGGCCACGATCCAGTCGATATTGGCATCCACCACGGCGCGCACGGCCTCTTCCAGATTGCGCACGGAGGCCAGACGGACTTCGAGGCTGGCGCGGAAGTCGCGCAGGCCCTGCATATAGACCTCGGCGGCTATGCCTTCCTTGTTGCCGAAGCGGTGGTAGAGGCTGCCCACGCTGGCACCCGAGGCTTCGCGGATCATGTCTATGGTGGTGGCCTCCACGCCGTGGCGGGAGAAGCAGGCGAGGGCGGCCTCGATGATGGCGCGATGGCGGTCGCTTGACGGGGTTTTCATCATTAGAATAATCTTCTAGAACATTCTTCTGCTGGGGATGGTACAGGGGCGGCAGGTGATCGGCCAGCCGGCCAGATCATAAACGTCTGCCTTGCTGCCAGCCTCCGCTTTTCAGGAGTTCTGCCATGAATCCCCGTGAAATGACTGGCCTGCAAATCATGCAGGCTTTTGCTGCCGGCAAATTCCCCACGCCCGGCATCGCCAAAACCATGCCCATGTTGCCGGTGGAAGTGGAAAAGGGGCGTGTGGTGTTCACGGCCACGGCCAATGAAACCCATACCAATCCTCTGGGGGGCGTGCATGGCGGCTTTGCGGCCACCGTGCTGGATTCGGTCACCGGCTGCGCCACGCATACCGTGCTGGGCGCCGGTGAGGGCTATGGCACTACCGATCTCAATGTGAAGATGTGCAAGCCCTTGCCCTTCAACAAGCCGCTGCGTGCCGAAGGCCGCGTCATCAATGTCGGTGGACGTCTCGTGATTTCTGAAGGTGATATTCGTGACGACGATGGTGTGTTGTACGCGCACGCCACCGCCACTTGCATGATTTTGCGCTAAATCAGTAACAAGCCAACCCAGCCACAAGCCAGGGAAACTGCCATGGACAGCGTGAAGAAAACCGAAAAGACCGCCTGCATTCTTTGTTCACGCAACTGCGGCTTGGTGGTGGAAATCGAGAACGGCAATTTCACGAAGATTCGTGGTGACGACGATCATCCGGTCTCCAAAGGCTATATCTGCCAGAAAGCGGCGCGTCTGCAGCACTACCAGCAGAATGCCGATCGCCTGCTGTATCCGCAGAAACGTCAGCCCGATGGCAGCTTTGTGCGCGTGAGCTGGGACGAAGCGCTGGACGATATTGCGGCGCGTCTTGTTGCCATACGTGAAAAGCATGGCGGCAATGCTTTTGCTTCCGTGGGCGGCGGCGGGCAGGGCAATCATCTGGGTGGCGCTTACAGCGGCCAGGTGCGCGCTGCCATGAAAAGCCATTTCAGCTATACCGCTTTGGGTCAGGAAAAAACCGGCGACTTCTGGGTGAACGGCCGCCTCTTCGGCAGCCAGCAATGCCATACCACGGAAGATGTGGAGCATTCGGACTATGTGATCTTCATGGGTTGCAATCCCTATCAGGCCCATGGCATTCCCAATGCCCGCGATGTGCTGCGCGAAATCAAGAAAGATCCGGATCGCACCATGGTGGTGATAGACCCGCGCCGTACGGAAACCGCCAAGCAGGCAGACATCCATCTGCAGCTGAAGCCCGGCACGGATGCCTATCTCATGAGTGCCATGCTCGCCATCATCGTTCGTGACAATCTGCATGATCGCGAATTCCTGGCGGCGCGCTGCAAGGGTTTTGAAGCCGTCGAGACGATGCTGCGCCAGATTCCCATCGCGGAATATGTGGCGCGAGCCGATGTTCCTTTGGCCGATGTGGAAAAAGTGGCACATGGCTATGTCAAGGCCAAAGCGGGTTGCCTGCGTATCGATCTCGGCATACAGCACACCTTGCACACCACACTGAACGGCTATCTGGAAAAGCTGCTGTATCTGGTGACGGGTCACTTTGGCAAGAAGGGTGCTAATAATCTGCACACCTTCATCATTCCCGTCATAGGCAACACCGATGAGCGCAAGCCGCGCTTCAAGCGCACGGCGCACCACAAGATGTTCCCCATTGCCGGTATCTTCCCGCCCAATATCCTGCCGGATGAAATCCTGCACGAGGGCGAAGACCGCGTGCGTGCAGTCTTCGTGGACAGCGCCAACCCCGTCGTCACCTATGCCGACACCGCCGCCTATGAAAAAGCCTTCAGTTCACTGGAGTTGCTGGTGGTGGTAGACGTGGCCATGACGGAAACGGCAAGACTGGCGCATTATGTTTTGCCGGCGGCCTCGCAGTTCGAGAAATGGGAAGCCACCGGTTTCAATCTGGAGTTCCCGGAAAACTTTTTCCATCTGCGCCATCCGCTTTTCCCGCCTGCGGCGGAGACCCTGCCGGAGCCGGAAATCTATACGCGTATCCTGGAAAAGATGGGCGCCATTCCGGAAAGCTTTCCCTGGCTTGAACGAATTGCCCGTCGTGAACCCAAGGCGTCAGGACATTTGATGTATTTCGCAGCACTGGCTGCCGGCCTGGCGAAAAACAAATCCTGGGTGCGCTATGCACCTTCCATCATCTATCGCACCCTGGGCAAGGTGATGCCGCAGAATGGCGCAGCAGCTTCGGTGCTATTGCCGCTGGCGATTGATTACGCGCAAAAACATACGGTGGCGGTGCGAAGTGCCGGTCATAAGGGCAATCGCCTCATGCTGGGCAGCCGGCTGTTTCACGCCATTCTCGAGGGTCGTGCTGGCGTGGTGATCAGCAAACATGAATTTGCGGACACCTGGAGCTTTATCAAACACAAGGACGGCCGTATCCATCTGGATGTGCCGGAGATGCTGGAAGAGTGGCGGGCACTGAAGGCAGAAACCTCGCCGGGTGAAGAATTCCCTTTCATCCTGCTAGCCGGTGAACGCCGCAGCTATAACGCCAACCAGATTTACCGTGATCCGGCCTGGCGCAAGGTAGACCCGCATGGCGCCATGCGCATGAATCCCGAAGATGCCGCCGCCTTGAGGCTTGAAGAGGGTGCGTCTGCGATTTGTGATTCCGGCCATGGTCAGGTGGATGTGGTCATCGAGATAGACGAAGGCATGCGTCGCGGTGTGGTCTCGCTGCCGCATGGCTATGGTATGCGTTATGGCGACAGCGAACCGGTGGGCCCGCAGATCAACCGGCTGACATCCGGCGCACATTGCGATCCGCTGTCACGCACGCCCTTCCACAAATATGTGCCGGTGCGTATCGCAAAAGCAGTTTGAAACCGCGCCATTTTCCCCCTCCTTCCCACCCTCCCCGCGAGAGGGGAGGGCGTAAGGGTCCTTTGGGTTTTTCGCGAATCAATGTGCTGCCGGTTTCCGCAGGTCCGGCAGGAAAACGGTGAGCAGGCCCAGGAGCGGCAGCCAGGAACAGAGCTGGTAGACGTATTCAATGCCGTGGCGATCGGCAAGGCCGCCCAGCACCGCCGCGCCTATGCCGCCCATGCCGAACGCGAAGCCGAAGAAAAGCCCGGACACCATGCCCACCTTGCCCGGCAGCAATTCCTGCGCGAACACGAGAATCGCGGAAAACGCCGAGGCGATGATGAAGCCGATGATGAAGCTCAGCACGCCGGTCCATTCCAGGTTGGCGTAGGGCAGGGCCAGCGTGAATGGCGCCACGCCCAGGATGGAACCCCAGATCACGCGCTTGCGGCCGATGCGGTCGCCTACCGGTCCGCCGATGATGGTGCCGGCGGCCACGGCAAACAGGAAGACGAAGAGATGCACCTGCGCCGCCTGCACGGAAAGCTGGAACTTGTGCATCAGGTAGAAGGTGAAATAGCTGGTGAGGCTGGTCACATAGAAATACTTGGAGAACACCAGCGCCATCAGCACCAGCATGGCGGTGACCACTGTGCGCCGGGGCAGGGGCGAGGCCACGGCTACCGTCGATTGCTTGCGTGCGACATGCTGGTGCTTGTACCAGTGGCCCACCTGCAGGAGCACCACCATGGCGAGCAGTGCCGCGAGCGAAAACCAGGCAAGGCTGTGCTGGCCGAAGGGAATGATGATCCAGGCGGCCAGCAAAGGGCCCATGGCGCTGCCGGCATTGCCGCCCACCTGGAAGATGGACTGCGCCAGGCCATGCTGTCCGCCCGAGGCCAGCCGGGCCACGCGCGAGGATTCCGGATGGAAGACCGAGGAGCCCGTGCCCACCAGCGCCGCCGCCAGCAGCAACCAGCCGTAGCTGGGCGCAAAGGCCAGGAGCACGAGTCCGGTCAGCGTGCTGCCCATGCCCAGCACCAGCGAATAGGGTTGCGGGTGCTTGTCGGTATAAAGGCCGATGGCTGGCTGCAGCAGCGAAGCCGTGATCTGGTAGGTGAGGGTGATGAGGCCGATCTGCGCGAAGCTCAGGTGGAAATTGCCCTTGAGCAGCGGATAGATGGCCAGGATCAGCGACTGCATCATGTCGTTGAGGAAATGCGAGAAGCTGATGGCGCCGAGCACGCGGTAGCGCGTGCCCTCGTGCTGGCTCAGCGGGGACGGGGAGGCAAGGCTGTTGTCCATGATGGCAGGCAGGCTCGGGAAGGTCGGGTCAGGGAAGGGCCATGCTAGCTGGCCGTTAAAAGCCTGTCTTGCGAGAATGGGGCTTCATGTTTCGAGAAAAGGACAGGTCGCCATGAGCCAGCCCCGCTACATGGATTTTGACCGCGGCCGCATGCCTGTCACCGGCATGGCCACCGATTATGCCGCCGGCCACCTCACGCCCCGGCACAGTCATCCCCATGCCCAGCTCATCTATGCCGTGCAGGGCGTGACGGTGGTCAGCACTGCCGATGGCCAGTGGGTGCTGCCGCCCACGCGCGGCATGTGGGTGCCGCCGGACGTGCTGCATGAAACGCGCATGGTGACCGCTGTGCAGATGCGCACGGTATATATCCGGCCCGATGCCGTGGAGGGCCTGCCGGCAGTATGCAGTGTCATCGCCATCTCGGGGCTCTTGCGCGAGCTGCTGCTCGCGGCCGTCACCATTGCCACACCCTATGCCGCGGATTCGCGGGACGCGCGCCTCATGCGCCTGCTGCTGGACGAAATCCGCACGGTGACGACATTGGGCCTGCACCTGCAGCATCCGCAGGATACCGGCCTGAAAGCCATCAGCGAGGCCATCCTCCGCCACCCCGATGACAACGCCACCCTGCAGGACTGGTCGCAGCGCCTGGGGCTGGATGCCAAGACCATACAGCGCCGCTTTGCACGCGAGACCGGCATGAGTTTCGGGCAGTGGCGGCAGCAGGCGCGTCTCTTGCTCGCGCTGGAGCAGCTTGCGGCCGGGCGCAAGGTAGTGGATGTGGCACTGGATCTCGGCTACAGCAGCGCCAGCGCGTTTGCCACCATGTTCAGGAAACAGCTCGGGCATTCGCCGGCGAGTTTTTTCGGGAAATAGTTCCGGCTCCCGGCTCTTCCCTGCGCCATGGCCGGATGCCACTATCGCCACCTTCAAAACAAAACCGGGTGGTCAATCCGGTGCAGGCAAGGGAGTCCTTCATGCAGGGCATGCGGCAGATACTGATCTGGTCTTTCATTACCTTGCTGGGCGTTGGCTCGCTGGCCATCGTGGCCCTGCACCAGGGAGAAAGCATCAATGCCGTGTGGCTGATGACTGCCGCCATCTGCGTGTATCTCGTTGCCTACCGCTTCTACAGCCTCTTCATTGCGCGCCGGGTGCTGCAACTGGACGACCGGCGGACGACACCGGCGGTACGCCACAACGACGGCATGGATTTCGTCCCCACTGACCGCTTCGTGCTCTTCGGCCACCATTTCGCGGCGATTGCCGGCGCCGGTCCCCTCATCGGCCCGGTGCTGGCCGCGCAGATGGGCTATCTGCCCGGCACACTGTGGATCCTGGCCGGCGTGGTGATGGCCGGCGCCGTGCAGGACATGATCATCCTTTTTGCCTCCACGCGCCGCGACGGCCGCTCGCTGGGCGACATGATCAAGACGGAAATGGGCACGGTGCCCGGCCTCATCGCCAGCATCGGCATCCTCGCCATCATGATCATCCTGCTGGCCGTGCTGGCGCTGGTGGTGGTCAAGGCACTGGCGCACTCGCCCTGGGGCATGTTCACCATCGTCGCCACCATGCCCATTGCCGTGCTCATGGGTCTGTACATGCGCTATGTCCGCCCCGGCCGCATCGGCGAGATTTCCGTGATCGGTTTCGTGCTGCTGATGGCAGCCATCTGGTACGGCGGCCACATTGCGGCCGACCCCTTCTGGGGGCCGTTCTTCACCCTGAAAGGCGAAACCATTGCCCTGCTCATGATCGGCTACGGCTTCGTGGCCTCGGTGCTGCCGGTGTGGCTGCTGCTGGCGCCGCGCGATTACCTGTCCACTTTCCTCAAGGTCGGTACCATCGTCGGCCTGGCCCTGGGCATCTTCCTCGTGCAGCCGCAGTTGCAGATGCCGGCTCTCACCCGTTTCATCGATGGCACCGGCCCGGTGTTCGCGGGCAATCTCTTCCCCTTCCTGTTCATCACCATTGCCTGCGGCGCCGTCAGCGGCTTCCATGCCCTGGTGTCCTCCGGCACCACGCCGAAAATGCTGGAGCGCGAATCGCACATCCGCTTCATCGGCTACGGCGCCATGCTCATGGAATCCTTCGTGGCCATGAGTGCGCTGGTGGCCGCCTGCGTGCTGGAACCCGGCGCCTACTTCGCCCTGAATTCGCCGCCCGCGCTGATCGGCAGCACAGTGGAAAATGCTGCGCAGGTGATTTCCGGATGGGGTTTCGTGGTGACGCCGGACCTGCTCTCGCAGATGGCCCGCGACATCGGCGAAGGCAGCATCCTGTCGCGTGCCGGCGGCGCGCCCACGCTCGCCCTGGGCATGGCCCACATCCTGTCCAGTGTGGTGGGCGGCCAGGCCATGATGGCGTTCTGGTACCACTTCGCCATTCTCTTCGAGGCGCTTTTCATCCTCACCACGATTGATGCCGGCACCCGCGTTGGCCGCTTCATGGTGCAGGACCTGCTGGGCAGCGTGTACAAGCCGCTGGCACAGACCGATTCATGGACGGCCAATCTGCTGGCCACGGCGCTGTGCGTTGGGGGCTGGGGGTATTTCCTCTACCAGGGCGTGATCGACCCGCTGGGCGGCATCAACACGCTGTGGCCCCTGTTCGGTATCGCCAACCAGATGCTGGCTGCCATCGCCCTGCTGCTGGCCAGCACCATCCTCTTCAAGATGAAACGCGAGCAGTTTGCCTGGGTGACGCTGACGCCGGCCTTCATCCTGCTGGTGGTCACGTTCACCGGCGGCTGGCAGAAGCTCTTCCACGACAATCCCAAGATCGGCTTCCTCGCGCATGCCGGCAAATTCAGCGCCGCCCACGACAAGGGCGAAGTGCTGGCGCCGGCCAAGGACCTGGCGCAGATGCAGCAGGTCATCCTCAACGACCGCATCGACGCCGCCCTGTGCATGATCTTCCTCGGCGTCGTGCTGGCCATGCTGGGCTTTGCCCTGCGGGCCATGTGGCGCGCCTGGCGCAATCCGGCCGTGACCACCCGCGAAATCACGGGCCTGTCGTCATGACGCCTGCCCGGTTCTGGCAGCGCCTGCGCGAGGCCGGTGCGCTCATGGTCGGCGTCCCCGACTACGAGCGTTACCTCGCCCATATGCGCGAAAGCCACCCCGGCCACCCGCCGCTCAGCCGCGATGCCTTCCTGCGCAACCGCATGCAGGCCCGTTACGGCGGCAAGGGCACGGGAAAATGTCCCTGCTAGCCTGCCATCGCGGCTGAAGCCCGACCTACAGATGCCCTGCGTTTGTTACTGTCTTTTTGTTATTGTTGCGAATAGTTATCGTTTGCCTTAGAGTTCGCAACCGTCGCTGCCTTGGGGGTGGTGACCGGAGCCCAAGGACTGGCTCTTCCTGTTGCTGCCACGCCATCCGGCCCTCGCCTTTTTGCAACAGGCACTTTCTTTTCAGGACCGCCTGGAGATTCACCATGTCATCTCGTTTTGAATACCGTCCGCTGGTGCTGGCCTTGCTTGCCCTGCACAGTGCACCTTCACTTGCCCAGGAAGCCGCGACTGCCCCTGAGACTGCTGCACCCGCCGCGCCGGAAGCGCCGGCCGCCGCTGCCCCTGTTGTCCGGCCGGTCGATTCCGCTGTCGAGTTGCAGACGGTAACGGTGAAAGCCCAGGCTGAATCCGCCTACAAGGCCGACACGGTCTCCTCCCCCAAATTCACCCAGCCGCTGGTGGATACACCGCAGACTATCTCCGTCATCAAGAAAGAGCTGATCGAGCAGCAGGGCGGCACCACGCTGACCGAAGCGCTGCGCAACACTCCTGGTGTCAGCACGTTCTTCCTGGGTGAGAACGGCTCCACGTCCACGGGCGATGCCGTCTACATGCGTGGTTTTGATTCGTCGAACAGCATCTACGTGGATGGCGTGCGCGACCTGGGTTCGATTTCGCGCGACACCTTCAACACAGAACAGGTCGAAGTCGTGAAGGGCCCGGCGGGCACCGACAATGGCCGCAGCTCGCCCACCGGCGCCATCAACATGGTGAGCAAGCAGGCCCAGTTGGGGAACTCCTCCAGTGGCTCGCTGATGCTGAGCACCGAGGACCAGAAGCGCCTCACGGCCGACGTCAACCAGCAGTTGAGCGACACCAGCGCGTTGCGCCTGAACGTGATGGGCCAGCAGAGTGATCAGCCGGGTCGTGATGTGGCCGAGAGCAACCGTTGGGGAGTTGCACCCTCCATCGTCTTTGGCCTGGGCACCCCGCTCCGTACCACGCTGAATTACTTGCACGTGCAGCAGAACAACATTCCCGATGGCGGCGTCCCGACCATCGGCTTGCCCGGCTATTCCAACCCGGACCCCAACCTCAACAATGGCGCCCCCGTCAATCCGTCCAATTTCTATGGCACGGTCAATGACTTCGACGACGTTACTGCCGACATGGTGACGCTGAAATTCGAAAGCGATTTGTCGGAGCACACCACGCTACGCAATACCACGCGCTGGGGCCGGACCAAGCAGGATTATTCACTGGTTGCATTCATGACGCTGGTGGCACCCCCCGCCACTGCCACTGACCCTTCGACTTGGACGCTGGCGCGCAGCAATATCACCAACAAGATCCAGCAGAACGAGATCACCACCAACCAGACCAATGTCACCAGCGAACTGGCGACCGGTTCGGTCAAGCACTCGCTGACCGGTGGCGTGGAACTGAGCAGTGAGCAGCAGACAACCCAAGGGGTAACGGGTACCGGCAGCTATCCGGTGGCCAACCTTTACAACCCCAACCCGAACGTCGGTGGCTACGTGCGCACACCGAACGCTACCGGTTCCGATGGCCAGACCAACACCATCGCGGCCTATCTGTTCGACACAGTGCACTTCACCGAAAACTTCTTCGCCACTGCTGGCGTGCGTGTTGATCATTACGAAACGGATTACGACGCCTCGGCCATCTGTACCACCACGACGCCGCTGCCGCGTGGTGGCACGGCTTGTCCGACCGGTGTTGCCGACGGCACGGTGATCAGCACGACCGACATGTCAACTTCCGGTACGCTGCTCAACTGGAAGCTGGGTGCTGCCTACAAGCCAACGGCAGACAGCAGCATCTATGTCGACTACGCGCTGTCGCAGCAGCCGCCGGGTGGCTCCAACTTCCAGCTCGCCTCTACGGCCAACAGCGCCAATAATCCCAACTTCGATCCGCAGAAGGCCAAGACCATCGAGCTCGGCACCAAGTGGGATGTGCTGGAAAGCCAGCTTGCCGTCACGGCCGCGATCTACCGCACCGACATCACCAATGAAATCGAGTCGGATGGCGGCAGCCCGGCACAGTACTACCAGACCGGCAAGAAGCGCGTGCAGGGTGTGGAGCTGGGCCTCGTTGGCAACATCACCGAGGCGTGGGCCGTGAGCGCCGGCTTCACCACCATGGACACCAAGGTGGTGAGCGGTGCGCTGGTTGGCAATACCAGCAGCGATGCGCTGAACTACACGCCGAAGGAAGCGTTCACCTCGTGGACCACCTACAAGCTGCCCTTCGGTCTGACCATCGGTGGTGGTGCCCGCTACAATGGCAAGCTCCAGCGCGGCAAGGATGGTGCTGTCGGTACGCCCGCCTTCACCGAGGCCTACTGGGTGTTCGATGGCATGGCCGCGTACAGTCTGACCCGTAATGTCGATTTGCAGCTCAACGTCTACAACCTTGCCGACAAGGACTACGTCGCTGCTATCAACAAGAGCGGCTACCGCTACACGCCAGGTACGCCGCGCTATGCGTCGCTTACCGCGAACGTGAAGTTCTGATCATCTGATCAAAAGCAAAGCGGCAAGGAAGGGTTGGCGTTATCTTCGGATGATTCCAACCCTTTTCCTTTGGGAGACTCCACCATGATGTTGCACGTACCCGCGGTGCTGACGCGAGACGAAGTGCATGAACTGCGCCGTCGACTGGATGAAGGTGAGTGGGTGGACGGGCGCCAGACCGTTGGCTTGCAAGGGTCCCAGGTCAAGCGCAATCGCCAGTTGCCCGAGCATGATCCGCGCTCGCTTGAGCTCGGCCAGGTCGTGCTCCGGGCGCTGGAGCGCAGCGCCTTGTTCTTTGCCGCCGCCCTGCCGCTGCGCGTGGTGCCGCCGCTTTTCAATCGCTACGAAGGTGGCGAGCATTACGGCCTGCATGTTGACGGTTCCATACGCGGCATTCCCGGTGCCGCGGGCAAGCTGCGCACGGATGTTTCTTCCACGCTCTTCCTCTGCGATCCGGACGAGTACGACGGTGGTGAGCTGGTAGTTGTCGATACCTATGGCTCACATCAGGTCAAGCTGCCTGCCGGCGACCTTATCCTCTATCCCTCCACCAGCCTTCACCGCGTGGAGCCAGTGAGTCGCGGCGTGCGCGTCTGTTCTTTTTTCTGGACACAAAGCATGGTGCGTGATGACGCCAGGCGAACCCAGCTTTTCGAATTGGACCAAACCGTGCAGAAGCTGCGCGCGAAGTTGGGTGAGACGCCGGAAACCGTGCAGCTCACGGGGCATTATCACAACCTGCTGCGCATGTGGGCCGATATCTGATGACTGTCTGAACAAGCTGTCACCCCGGCGCCAGCTGGAAAATCTGGCGCAGATGGATGACCCAGTAAAAAGCCCGCAATCGCGGGCTTTTTACTGGGCGCTGGAATCTCAGCCTTGCCGGCGCAGCAGATTGGAGAGTTCTTCGTCCGGTACCGGGCGGGAGAGCAGGTAGCCCTGTATGTAGTCGCAGTTTTCGCGGCGCAGGAATTCCAGGTGGGCTTCGGTTTCCACGCCTTCTGCCACCACTTCCATGCTCATGCTGTGGGCCATGGCAATGATGGCGCGGGTGATGGCTTCATCGTCCGGGTTGTTGCCGATGTCACGTATGAAAGCCTGGTCAATCTTCAGCGTGTCTATGGGGAAACGCTTGAGATAGGAAAGCGAGGAGTAGCCAGTACCGAAATCATCCAGCGAAATCTCGATGCCCTTGGAGCGCAGTTCCTGCAGCATGGTGAGCACGTTTTCGCTGTCGTCCATGAGCGAGGATTCGGTCAGTTCCAGTTCCAGCAGGTGCGGGTCCAGGCCGGTGTTGTCCAGCACGCGCTTCACCACCTGCACGAGATTGCCCTTGCGCACCTGGTGCGCGGGAATGTTGACGGAGGTGCGGATATTGCCGAGTCCGCTTTCCTTCCACTGCTGGGCCTGGCGGCAGGCCTTGTCCATCACCAGTTCGCCGATGGCCGATACGAGGCCGGTTTCCTCGGCCAGCGGAATGAATTCGCTGGGATGCAGTAAGCCGAGCGTGGGATGTTCCCAGCGCACCAGCGCTTCCACGCCAACGATGCGGTTGCTGCGCAGGTCCATCTTGGGCTGGTAGTGCACCACGAACTCATCGCGGAAGATGGCCTTGCGCAGGCTGGTTTCCAGGTTGAGCTGCTCGATGGAGGCCACGCGCAGGTCGTTGGTGTAGAACTTGGTGATGTTGCCGCCGAGACGCTTGGCCTGGTGCATGGCGATGTCGGCGTGATTGAGCAGGATTTGCAGCTCGCGGCCGTTTTCCGGGAATACGGAAATGCCGATGGAAGCGCCCAGCAGCAGCTCGTGTTCGCCGATACGGAAAGGACGGCGCAGTTCGGCAATGATGCGTTCGCAGAAATGCTCGAGGGCGGCGCGGTCGGTGTAGTTGTCCACGATGATGGTGAATTCATCACCACCGATGCGGGAAATGGTATCGACATTGGCATCCACGGAGCTGATGCGCTTGCCGGCCTTCTTCAGCAGTTCGTCACCGATTTCATGGCCCAGCGTGTCGTTGATCTGGCGGAAACGGTCGATGTCGATATACAGCAGCGCCACCTGGTGGTTGACGTCGCGCGCGCGGGAAATGGCGGCGTGCAGGCGGTCACGGAAGAGGTTGCGGTTGGCGAAACCGGTGAGCTTGTCGTAATTGGAAAGATAACGCAGGCGTTCTTCGGCTTCGCGGCGGGCTGTCATGTCATTGAACAGGCCGATGTAGTGGGTGACCTTGCCGCCGTCGTCGCGCACGGCGGAAAGATGCAGCCACTGCGGATAGGCTTCGCCGTTCTTGCGGTATTCCATGAACTCGCCCTGCCACTCGCCCAGCTGTTCCAGGGCCTGGGCAATCTGCATGTAGACGGTCTGGACTTCGGGATAGTGCGGGCGTGCCTCGGTGATGCGTATGCCCAGCGTTTCGGCTTCGGTATAGCCAGAAATCTGCGTGAAGCCGGGATTGATGGAAATGAAGCGGAAGTCGCGGTCGAGGATGAAGATGGCCTCGGCGGCATGCGAGAACACGGAGGCGGAAAGCCGCAGCTTTTCTTCCAGCTCGCGTTCCTTGGTGGTGTCACGGCGCGTGCCGATCATGCGGATGGCGCGGCCTTCGTCGTTCCATGCCACCACGCGGCCGTTGTCTTCCACCCAGATCCAGTGGCCGCGGCGGTGGCGCATGCGGTACTGCACTTCATAGATGGGCGTGCGCTTGCGCAGGTGCAGCACGATGGCCTTTTTCACCAGCGAATAATCATCCGGATGCACCAGCGGCTTGAGATGACCCATGAAGCCGGTGAGCTCCTTGCTGGAATAGCCGAGGAGCTGCTCGAAATTCGAGTGGTAGATGTCGTCGGAGGGCAGGTCCCAGTCCCAGAGGCCGATGCCGGAAGCGTCGATGGCGAGGGAAAGGCGCTCCTGGCTCTGGCGCAGGGCATCGTTCAGTGTCGACAGCGCCTGCGTGCGCTCGGTGACCTTGCGCTCCAGATTGTCGTTCATTTCCTGCAGGCGCACTTCCGCATTCTTGCGGTCATAGATTTCCAGCGCCAGCTTCTGGTTGATGCTTTCCATTTCCGTCTTGGAGGACTCCAGGAAGCGGATCAGGTCTTCATTGCGCAGTCGCAGCTTGAGCGAAGAGAGGGCGGTGCTGTTGATGCGGCGGCCACTCATGACCAGGAAAACCAGCAACAGCGTGCCTATGCCGGCGGTGATCTGCGCCGTGGGCGAGGGCTGTGTGATCAGGTAGGCCAGTCCCGGCAGCATGCCGGTGGTGATGAAGGCCAGGAAGGACGGGTAGTGGGCGGCGTAGCAGGCCATGGCAGCAATGCCCTGGCTGGCGAGCAGGGCGCCGAACAGCGCCTGCAGGAAGAAGGTGGGGTTGACGCCGTTGCTGACGAAAAGGTCTGGGTTGAAGAGGATGCTGGCCACGCCCCAGAAGCTGCCGGTGGCCAGGGCAGAGAGGGTGACCATCCCGCGTATGCGTTGCGGATTGACGATGAGGTGCTGGCGCACCCGCCAGACCACCACCGTGCGTACCAGCATGAAACCCAGGAACAGGCCCAGCCAGAGCTGCAGGTAGAGGCGGTCTACCAGCGGGTCGTTCCAGTACAGACCGGCCGTGGCAAAGGCAGAAAGGACGGATATGAGGATGAAGGCCGGCAGCTGGTCGTAAATCTGCCGGTTCTGCATGATTTCCAGATTGGTGGCGCCCATCGAGGGCAGCGCACGCAGGGCTGCAGCCTCGGCACCAGCAAGCTGGTCGCTGTCGCGGTTCACGGACATACGGATTCAAACTCCCGTCTACTTCTTATTGTGTGGAGGCGTCCGTGGCCAATGATGTGCTGTCCTTGTATAAGGAAGTCACAATTGCGGCCGAAGATAGCACCCTCGCTGTCAGCTTGTTAACAGAGAGGCGACAGGCTGGCCGGAAACTGACCAACTGTTCCAACATCTTGTGCCATTCCGCGGATACCCACACAAGTCACTGCAACTGCATCCCCTTGAACAGGGGGGAATTGGGGCCTTTTGGCCGAAACTACGCGCCGCCCCTGTAGAATAGTGCGATGCAACTCACAAAGCCGACCACCGCCCTGATTCAGGGGCTGAACGCCGCCCAGCTTGCCGCCGTCACTTCCGATGCCCAGCATCTGCTGGTGCTGGCGGGAGCAGGTTCGGGCAAGACCCGTGTCCTCACCACCCGCATCGCCTGGTTCTGCCAGGAGCATGGCCTCTCGCCCTGGAGCGTGCTGGCGGTGACCTTCACCAACAAGGCGGCCGCGGAAATGCGCGCCCGCCTGGAAACCCTGCTCGGCATTCCCACGCAGAATCTCTGGGTGGGCACCTTCCATGGCCTGGCCCATCGCTTCCTGCGCAACCACTGGGCGGAAGCCGGCCTGCCGCAGAATTTCCAGATCCTGGATGCCGACGACCAGGTGCGCCTGCTCAAGCGTGTCATCCGCGAGCTGTCGCTGGACGAGGAAAAATGGCCGGCGCGCCAGGCCGCCTGGTTCATCAACAGCCAGAAGGACGAAG
>JASLCO010000282.1 GCA_030146505.1 Moraxellaceae bacterium | reverse complement strand
CGGTCGGCGAGGCCGGCGGCCACGATGTTTTTGGCGACATAGCGGCCGGCGTAGGCGGCGGAGCGGTCCACTTTCGAGGGATCCTTGCCGGAGAAAGCGCCGCCACCATGGCGGGCCATGCCGCCATAGGAGTCAACGATGATCTTGCGGCCGGTGAGACCGCAGTCGCCCATGGGGCCGCCGATTTCAAAACGGCCGGTGGGGTTGATGAAGTACTTGGTGTCCTTGGTCAGCCACTTTTCCGGCAGCACATGCTTGATCACCAGCTCCATCACGCCTTCCTCGATGTCCTTGTTGGAGACATCGCGGCTGTGCTGGGTGGACAGCACCACGGCATCCACGGCCACGGGCAGGCCGTTTTCGTAGCGGAAGGTCACTTGGGACTTGGCGTCCGGGCGCAGCCAGGGCAGCAGGCCGGACTTGCGGGCTTCGGCCTGGCGCTCCACGAGGCGGTGCGAATAAAGGATGGGAGCCGGCATCAGGCTCTCGGTCTCGTTGGCGGCATAGCCGAACATCAGGCCCTGGTCGCCGGCGCCCTGGTCTTCCGGCTTGGCGCGGTCCACGCCCTGGTTGATGTCGGGGGACTGCTGGCCGATGAGGTTGAGCACGCCGCAGGTGGCGCCGTCGAAGTAGACGTCGGAGCTGTTGTAGCCGATGTCGTTGATCACGCCGCGGATGATGGTTTCGTAGTCGATCTTGGCGGTGGTGGTGATTTCGCCGGCGACGATGGCGACGCCGGTCTTCACCAGCGTTTCGCAGGCCACGCGGGCGTATTTGTCTTCGGCGATGATGGCGTCGAGGATGGCGTCGGAAATCTGGTCGGCCATCTTGTCCGGATGGCCTTCGGACACGGATTCAGAGGTGAAAACGGAATATTCGGACATGGTTAATGTCTCCTTTGTGTGCGTCACCGGGGAATCCGGCGCGCGTCCCGCAGCGGCCGAAGGAGCCAAAGCCGGCGGGGTGAGCGGCGCATCATACCCATGGCGCGGGGGATATGCATCCGGGCGAAGGGGGCGGGTGATGAGATTTGTTCAGGTGGCGCATGAGCGGCGCTGCAGGCCGCTGTGGCGGAGCATGAGCGGCCTTGGTGGTGCGGATGCATCCGCACCACCAAGGGCCATGCCCTCAGGAAAGCACTTCCAGCGTTTCCACCTGCCGGCGGTGGGCGATGTGCTCGGGGCGGGGGCGCAGGCCGTGCAGGGGCGGGCCGAGGCGGTTTTCCACGCTGTTGTAGACCATGAAGACATTGGCGCGCGGATAGGGGCTGATATTCCCGGCCGAGCCGTGCAGCAGGTTGCTGTCGAAGAACACCACGGTGCCGGCGGGGCCCTTGACCGAGGCCAGGCCGCCGGCCTGGTCGGCCAGCAGGCGCAGCGATTCGGCCGGGGGCGTGCCCACGGTCTGGCTCATGAGCGAGGTCTTGTGGTTGTCCTCGGGGGTGGCGCCAACGCAGCCGACATAGGTGGTATGCGAACCGGGGATCACTAGCAGGGGGCCATTGAACTCGTCGTTGTCGGTGAGCAGCACCGAACAGGACAGGGCGCGCATGGCCGGCATGCCGTCTTCCACATGCCAGGTCTCGAAGTCCGAATGCCAGAAGAATTCCTTGCCGGCCAGGCCGGGCTTGTAGTTGAGCCGGCTCTGGTGCAGGTAGACCGGGCTGGCCAGCACATGGCGGGCAAATTCCAGCAGGCGCGGGTGGCGGGTGAGGTCGGCAAAGACGCGGCTGGCAGCGGGCAGGTTGAAGAGCGAGCGCACGGCATCGCTGCCGGGCTCGCGGATGACCGTGTCGCCCGGCTTGTGGCGATGCCGTTCCAGTTGCAGTTCCATTTCGCGCTGCAGGATGCGCAACTGGGGCCTGGCGAAAAATTCCGGCAGCACCAGGAAGCCTTCTTTTTCATAGCGGGCCAGTGCACCGGCGGGCAGCCAGTCGGGGCCGGCCCCGGCGGACCAGAGCACGGGTTCGCGGCGCCGGGCCAGCAGCGGTTCTTTCAGGGTGCGGGAAGGATAGGGCTGGGCGCAGAGGGACATCATGAGACCTCCTCCGCGGCGCGGTCTGCCGGCGCATAGGCGCCGTCGGGGCCGTGCACCTCGTCGCCGCGCAGGGGCGGGTTGAACACGCAGATCAGGCGCAGGCGGCTGGTGGCGCGCAGGAAGTGGCGATCGTGCGCGTTGAGGGCGTACATCATGCCGGGGCGTATGGGAATGGGCTGGCCGTTGCCCTGGCCGTCGGCATTCACCGGCTCGATTTCGCCCTCGCCTTCTATGCAGTACACGGCTTCCACATGGTGCTTGTACCAGATATGGGTTTCGGTGCCCGGATGTATCCAGGTCTCGTGCAGGGAAAAGCCCATGCCGTCGTCGCGGGTGAGCAGGCGGAAGCTGGTCCAGGTGTCGGCGTGCACGGCACGCTCGCCGAGGCGGATGTCGTTGAAGTGGCGGATGATCATGCAATGGCTCCCATGACGTGGTGGAAGGTGGCTTCGCCACTGACAGTGGCGAGCACGCTGTCGAGGATGCCGAGGCCCTGTTCCAGCTCGCTCACGCTGATGGTGAGGGCGGGCAGGAACTTCACCACTTCGCCCTCGGGGCCGCAGGTTTCCAGGATGAGGCCCTGCTGGAAGCAGCGGGCGCTGACTTCGTCGGCCTGGGCGGCGCTGGCCATGACCAGTCCTGCCACCATGCCGCGGCCGCGTACCGCCCGGACGGCGGCGTGGCGGCGCAGCATGCGTTCCAGCCGTGCCTGCAGCTTGCCGCCTTTCTGGCGTACTTCCTCGATGAAGCGGTCGTCGCCCCACCATTCGCGCAGGGCAGCGGCGGCGGTGACGAAGGCGGCGTTGTTGCCGCGGAAGGTGCCGTTGTGGGCGCTGGGCTGCCACACGTCCAGTTCCGGCTTCATGAGCACGATGGCCATGGGCAGGCCGTAGCCGGAAAGGGATTTGGAGAGGGTGACGATGTCCGGCGTGAGGCCCGCTTCCTCGAAGCTGAAAAAGCTGCCGGTACGGCCGCAACCCATCTGGATGTCGTCCACGATGAGCAGCATGTCGTGCTTGCGGCACAGGGCCTGCAGGCCGCGCAGCCAGCCGGCAGAGGCGACATTGATGCCGCCTTCGCCCTGCACGGTTTCCACCAGCACGGCGGCAGGCTTGTCGATGCCGCCGGAAGGATCGGACAGCTGCTTGTCCATCATGGCCAGCGTGTTCACGTCCTGGCCGTAGTAGTTGGCAAAGGGCATGAAGCGGGTATGGGCGAGCGGCGTGCCGGTGGCTTCGCGGAACTTGCGGGCCGCGGTCATGGCCACGGCGCCGGCGCTGACGCCATGGAAGGCGTTGGTAAAGCTGATGACGGTGCTGCGGCCTTTCACCTGGCGGGCGATCTTGAGCGCGGCTTCCACGGCATTGGTGCCGGTGGGGCCGGTGAACTGGATTTTGTAGTCCAGGCCGCGCGGCTTGAGGATGAAGCGCTCGAAGGTCTCCAGGAAGTCGCGCTTGGCGCCGGTGGCCATGTCCAGGCCGTGCACGATGCCGTCGCCGGCCAGATAGGCCAGCAGCTTTTCCTTGAGCGCGGGCGGGTTGTGGCCGTAATTCAGGGTGCCGGCGCCGGCAAAGAAGTCCAGATAGCGTTCGCCCGTCTCCGCCACCATCCAGCTGCCGCTGGCCTGGCAGAACACGGCCGGGAAGCTGCGTATATAGGAACGGACTTCGGACTCCAGGCGCTCAAAGGTACTGGCTGGCATGGGAGGTCTCCTTTTCGGGGTTGCTGTCGTGACGGGGAATGCCGGCCTGCCCGCGGAGCCGGAACGGTCCTATGCGGTAAAGCCATTCGGCTTCATGGGGGGCATCGGGTGACGGGCCGGGCGCAAAGGCGCTGGCCGGGAAGAGTTCATGGCAGGCGCAGGCCGCGCCCAGCTCGCGGGCCAGACCCCGGAACAGGCGTTCGGAGGCGGTGTTGCCGGGGCTGACCGTGGTTTCCAGCCAGTGCAGCTTGGCGGTCGATACCTGCAGCAGATGGCGCAGGAGACGGCCCGCCAGCCCCTGGCCCCGGGCATGGGGAGCAACGGCCACTTGCCAGATGAAGAGAGTGTCGGGCTGGCGTGGCGGCACATAGCCGGAGACATAGGCGGCCAGCCGGCCTTCGGTGTCACGGGCGAGGACGCAGGTGTCGGCCAGGTGCAGGCCATGCAGCAGGTAGGCGTAACAGGAGTTGAGGTCCAGCGGCGGGCATTGCGCGATCAGGGCGTGGATGGCGGCGCCATCCCGGGGCGTGGGCGGATGCAGGGTGTAGGAGAGGGCGGTGTCGGGGCCGGCTGGTCCGGCGGTGGCCAGCCAGGAATGCTTGCGGGTGGTCATGAGGGATGCTCCTGGGCAGGGCTTGTCGCGCTGTCTTCCGGGCTGCCTTCGCTGATGGGCGCCAGGTCGAGAATGGCCGAGGCGTCTATGTCGCTGGCTGCCATCAGTCCTACCAGCCTTTCCAGTGCCAGCGTCAGCGTGGCCTGTTCCAGCTCCGGCAGGTTGCGGAAGCCTTCCACCAGCCGGTTCTGCAGGGGGAAGGGCGCGCGCTGGGCCGCTGCCTCGCCCTGTACGGTGACGGCCACGGTGACCTGGCGGCGATCCACTTCGCTGCGGGTGCGCGTGACCAGGCCCTTGCCCTCCAGCCGGTCCACCACGCCCACCGTGGTGCTGGGGCTGAGGTCAATGGCCTGGCTCAGGCTCTTCATGGTAAGTGGGCCCTGACGTACCAGGGTCAGCAGACAAACCAGCTGGGGCGCCGTGATGTCTTGCGCCTGCTGCAGCATCTTGGAGTGCATGTCGACGGCGCGGATGACACGGCGGATGGCGCGCAACATGCGCAACTCGTAACTGGGCGGGGTTTCCATGGGCAGGTATCGTACAGAAATGATTCTTGTAGAAATTATTCCAAGTGTTACGAAATGGGAGGCGGCTGTCAAACGACGGGGCAGGCGCCTTTCCGGGCCTGCATGATCCTGTGCTGGTTTTCTCCCTTGCCCATGCGCGGTGAGAGGGCGGTGGCGAGGGCCCGTGCCGCCCCAAACGACGGTTCCTTAGTGCAGGGCTTTCAGGGACAATACGCGCCTTCTTTTTCCGGCCCCTTCCTTGGCCGTTTCCGGAGAGTTCCATGCCTGCCGCCGCTTTGCCCGAACGCCGCCTTGCCAACGCCATCCGCGCCCTTGCCATGGACGCCGTGCAGAAGGCCAACTCCGGACATCCCGGCGCCCCCATGGGCATGGCCGACATCGCCGAAGTGCTGTGGCGTGGCCCCTTCCGCCACAACCCGAAAAATCCGGGCTGGGTGAACCGTGACCGTTTCGTGCTCTCCAACGGCCATGGCTCCATGTTGCAGTACGCCCTGCTGCACCTCACCGGTTATGACGTCACCATCGACGACCTCAAGAATTTCCGCCAGCTCCACAGCCGTACGCCGGGCCACCCCGAATACGGCTACACGCCGGGCGTGGAAACCACCACCGGCCCGCTGGGCCAGGGCCTCGCCAACGCAGTCGGCATGGCCATCGCCGAAAAGACGCTGGCTGCGCAATTCAATCGCGACGACCTCGATGTCATCGACCACTACACCTACACCTTCCTGGGCGACGGCTGCCTCATGGAAGGCATTTCGCACGAAGTCTGCTCGCTCGCCGGCACGCTGGGCCTCGGCAAGCTCATCGCCTTCTACGATGACAACGGCATCTCCATCGACGGCGAAGTGGAAGGCTGGTTCAGCGACGATACGAAAAAGCGTTTTGAAGCCTACGGCTGGCAGGTGATCGGCCAGATCGATGGCCACGACAGCGAAGCGATTCGCGCCGCCATCATCAGCGCACACAACGAAACGCAAAAGCCCACGCTCATCATCTGCCGCACCGTGATTGGCGCGGGTTCTCCCAACAAGCAGGGCAAGGAAGACTGCCACGGCGCGCCCCTGGGCGATGCCGAAATCGTCCTCACCCGCGAGGCCCTGGGCTGGAATTCCGGCCCCTTTGAAATTCCGGCCGACATTTACGAAGCCTGGGATGCCACCGCCCGCGGCGAGGCGCTGGAAGCGCAGTGGAATTCCCTCTTCCGCACTTACGAAAACCGTCACCCCGAACTCGCGCAGGAATTGCAGCGCCGCCTCAAGGGCGAACTGCCCGCCGATTTCGCGGCCAAGGCTGACGCCTGGATTGCCGCCTGCGCCGAAAAAGGCGAAACCATTGCCTCCCGCAAGGCCTCGCAAAACACGCTGAATGCCTTCGGTCCCTTGCTTCCTGAATTGCTGGGCGGCTCGGCCGACCTGGCCGGCTCCAACCTCACGCTCTGGAAAGGCTGCCACGGCATCCAGGAAAAGGCCGACGGCAACTATGTGTTCTACGGCGTGCGCGAATTCGGCATGAGTGCCATCATGAACGGCATCGCGCTCCACGGCGGTTTCATTCCCTACGGCGCCACCTTCCTCATCTTCATGGAATACGCGCGCAATGCCGTGCGCATGGCCGCGCTCATGAAGCAGCGCGCCATCCATGTCTACACGCACGACTCCATTGGCCTGGGCGAAGACGGCCCCACCCACCAGCCCGTCGAGCAGCTCGCCAGCTTGCGCGGCACGCCGAACATGAGCGTGTGGCGCCCGGCCGACACGGTGGAATCCGCCGTCGCCTGGAAGGCTGCGCTGGAGCGCAACGATGGCCCGACCGCGCTCGTTTTCTCGCGCCAGAACCTGCCGCACCAGCCCCGCAGCGCACAGCAGCTGGCGGATGTGGCACGTGGCGGCTATGTGCTGGTGCCGGAAAGCGGCGCGAAAATCGATGCCATCCTCATCGCCACCGGCTCGGAAATCTCTCTGGCGGTTGAAGCACAGAAAAAGCTCGGCGATGCCGGCAAATCCGTGCGTGTGGTCTCGCTGCCTTCCGTTGATGTCTTCATGGCGCAGGATGCCGCCTATCGCGAAAGCGTGTTGCCCGCTGCCGTGCGCGCCCGCGTGGTGGTGGAAGCCTCGCATGTGGACTACTGGTGGAAATTCGCCGGGCTCGACGGCCGCATCATCGGCATGAACAGTTTTGGCGAGTCTGCCCCCGCCGGCGCGCTCTTCAAGCACTTCGGCATCACCACCGATGCCGTGGTCGCGGCTGTCAACGAAATCATTTGAATATCCCCTCTCCTTCCGGGAGAGGGAGGAGATGCAGATGGCATTACGCATCGCGATCAACGGATACGGCCGCATAGGCCGTAACGTGCTGCGCGCGTATTTCGAGTCCGGCGCCCACGCGGCCCTGGAGTTCGTCGCCATCAACGACCTCGGCGAACCGGAAGCGCTGGCACACCTCACCCGCTATGACAGCACGCATGGCCGTTTCAGTGGCCAGGTGGAACTGGCGGGTGATGTGCTGCGCATTGGCTGCGCGGGAAGAGAGCAGACAAGCATCCGCCTCCTCAACGAACCCTGCCCTGAAAAACTCCCCTGGGCCGAACTCGACATCGATGTCGTGCTGGAATGCAGCGGCCGTTTCCGGGCCCGCGCTGACGCCGCGCGCCATCTTGCCGCCGGCGCGAAAAAAGTCATCATCGGCGCCGCTCCTTTTGACGATGTGGACGCCACGCTGGTCTTCGGTGTCAACCACGAAAGCCTGCGCCCCACCGACCGTCTCATCTCCAGCGTGTCCTGCACCACGCAGGCGCTGGCGGTGCTGGTGAAAATCCTCGACGAAGCCTTCGGCGTGGAATCCGGCCTCATGACGGAAATCCATGCCATGACGTCCGACCAGGTGATCCTGGATCACACGCATCGTGATCTGCGTCGGGGCCGTGCCGCCGGCAGCAACATCATTCCCACCACGTCCAGCAGCATAGGCGCCATACGCCGCGTCCTGCCGGACGTGGGAGCCCGCATCGAAGGCTATTCCCTGCGTGTGCCCACGCAGAACGTGGCGGCTGTGGATTTCAATTTCGTGGCGCAAAAGCCGGTTTCCGTGGACGCCATCAACCGGCTTTTTGCCAGGGCCGCTGCCCGCGACACGCTGGGCGTGCTCGGCTTCTGCGATGAACTCCTGGTGTCCAGCGATTTCAACCATTCACCGTATTCGCTGATTTTCGATGCCACCGAAACCCGCGTGACGGGACGCCAGGCCAAGGTGCTGGTCTGGTACGACAACGAATGGGGTTACGCCAACCGGCTGCTGGATTTGTGTATTTACTTGGCAAATACCTGAACCGCCTCCCTCTCCCCGCCAGCGGGGAGAGGG
>JASLCO010000274.1 GCA_030146505.1 Moraxellaceae bacterium | reverse complement strand
CGCAGGAGCAGGGGCGCCACGGTGTATTCCAGCGTGCGGGTGAAAAGCGTGCCGGTCGCGCTGGCCTCGAATTCATAGCAAAGACGCACGGTGCTGCCATCGGTCATATAGGCCGAGGCCCGCCAGCGTTTGCCGGGATGGCTTTCCTCCACCAGCCAGGTGAGTTCACGCCGGAAGCCGCCGCCGGCGACCACGGTTTCCTCGAAACGGCGTCCGGCCACCAGCGGCTCATCCTGCACGCCGCGCACCTCCACGGAAGAGTGATGCCATTCCTTCCAGCGCTGTGGCCGCGTCACGTAATCAAACAGTGCTGCAGGCGTTACCGCAATTTCCAGGCTTTGGCGCAATGTGGTCATGCCGGGGGACTCAGGGGAAAACAGTGCGCGCAGGGTAATGCAGGCCTGTGCCGGCAACAACCTTGCACCGCAGCGCGGCAAACCCAGATGGCCCCATCCGACAAGGAAGAGGCCACAAATGCCATGGCCCGCCGCGGCCGCAGCCGTTATGTTGGGCGCCGCTCCGTTCCCTGACAGTAAGCCGCACGCCATGCCCAGCCTCATTGCCCGCATCATCAAGTTTGGCGCCCGCCATTCCATCAAACACATTCCCGCTTCACCGGAAAGCCTGGTGAAACATCTGCGCATCCACATGAACCAGTCGCCACCGACTTTCATGGCGCGCGGCGTGACGGCGGAAAGATTCACGGAAAACGGCCTGCGCTTTGACCGCCTGTGCGTGGCCACGCCAACCCAGGTCATCCTCTACCTGCATGGCGGCGGCTATGTCTGCGGCAAGACCCGCACCTATCACAATTTCTGCAGCCGGCTGGCGCGCGCGCTGGACGCCGAGGTCTGGCTGCCGGATTACCGCCTGGCGCCGGAACATCCCTTCCCGGCCGCCATCGACGACGCCGTGGCGGCCTACCACCTGCTGCTGGCACGGGGCTGGCGCCCTGCGCAGATCACCATTGCCGGCGATTCCGCAGGTGGTGGCCTCACCCTGGGCACCTTGCTGGCCCTGCGCGATGCCGGCACGCCCCTGCCCAAATGCGCCGTGGTGCTTTCGCCAGTGGCGGACGTGCGCTTCCTCCATCCCAGCATACGCGGCAACGATGCCACGGACTGGATGCTGGGCAGCGCCATGCTGGAAATGGGCCGCCCGCTCTATACGCGCTCGCCTGCCGATGCCGTGAATCCCTATGCCTCGCCGGCCCTGGGCGATTTCACCGGCCTGCCGCCCATTTTCATCACGGTGTGCGAACAGGAGTGCCTGCGTGATGACGCCTATGCCGTGCAGGCGGCAGCCCAGCGTGCCGGGGTGCAGGCCACGCTGCTTTCGCGTCCGGACGTGCTGCATGTCTGGCCGATTTTCGTACCGCTGATGCCGGAAGCCCGCGAAGACCTGAAGCGCATCGTCAATTTCATACGCGGCGTGGGGCGCTGAGCCCTCGGGGCCTTTTTACGCAAAAAACCTCGTCATTCCCGCGAAAGCGGGAATCTCAGCATGCAAAGCATTGCCTTCATTCTTGAGATTCCCGCTTTCGCGGGAATGACAGCCTTAAAAAATCAAACGCGGCCTTGGCCGCGTTTTTTTATGCACAGTAATGAGAAGGCAACTCAGGCCAGGGTCGCCTTGCCGATGGCGGCAAAACCAAAATGCTGGATGAGGCGGTTCTGTATGGCCTTGCGGATGGCGCGGATTTCCAGTTCGGAGTGCCGGGTGACCTTGGACAACACGATGCGATGCAGGTGCAGGATGGGCATGGACTGCTTGAACTCGCGCAGGTCGCCCTTGGCGAGCACAGGCAGGAAGGGCACATCCGGCCCCAGCTTGCTCTGGATGAAATTCAGGCCCACCGCCAGCGGCATCGGGCGGCGGTTGCCATTGGCCAGCGGCACCAGCAACTGCAACTTGCCTTCCTTGTCAGGCGCGATGAAAAGACTGGTCTGGACCACGGCATCTTCGTTGATGTGGCTGAAGGTGTCGTGAAAAGCATGAGGATTGGGAAGAATGATCAGCTTCCTGCTGTCATCGTCGGGAACAATGATTTCGTAATTGGTGTAGAGCTGCTCCACGGGCGGCGAATACACGCACAGCGATTCCTGGAAGCGCATGGCAAAACGCGTGGCGCGGTCATGATCGGAAAGCTGGGTCAGGTCCCAGACCAGATTCTCGTTTTGCAACATGTCGCTCATAAGCCATCCCAGCGTACGAAGTCAGCTGAAGACAAAATAACAGGAATAAGACGCACCACCATCCCTGAAGTGGAAATTCCTTTCAAGAATGTGAAGCATCAACGGAACCGGAAGGCGATAACGGGACGCTGCTCGCTCCCCTGCAATCCGGGTCTCGTCCACCATGCCGGGATCATGCTGCCGGATACATGCCGGCCTTGTCTCCCGCAAGTATTTGCCCTTTCCCGGCACAATCACGGCAAAGAGGCCAGACGTTCTGTCATCTCTTGCGTTAATGTTGCGACTTCCATCCGACCTTGCCCCAAGGAGAACCCCACATGCACAGCACCGCCAAGGCACTGCTGGATGCCCATACCCGCCATGTCATGCAGCAACTGACAGGCCCCACGCTGGCCGGGCTGCTGGATGAGGAAACGGCCGTTTTCTGGGACTGGCTGGCAGCACGACCCGTCACGGCGGTGGCCGATGAAGTGCGCGTGCGTGATTTCCTGCTGCGCAATGTTTTCGACATCACGCCGCATCCACGCCTGCTCGAGCAGATAGGCAGCCTCGCCACGCGCGCCATCCAGAGTCCGCTCAACAAGCAGACAAAGCTGGAAGAGCTGCTGAACGTGCGCGAATACGATCTCATCGTCGACAAACTCATTGCACTGGAAGAGGTGCGTCGCGAAATCGTGCATGCCGTGCTGCAGAATCCCTCCGTGACCCAGCTGATTTCCGACCTTGTCTACAACGGCGTGAAAAACTATATGGCTGAAAACAGCGGCCTGGCCAAGAAAGTGCCGGGCGCTTCCTCGCTCATGAAAATGGGCAAGGGCCTGATGGAGCGCGTGGGTGCCGACGATGCTCTGGAAGGTGCGCTCAAGAACTATGTGAGCCGCAACACCCGCGCCACCATGGAAATGAGCGAGAAGCTGGTCAGCCACGCCCTGGAAACGCCCAAACTCAAGGCGGTATCACGCCAGTTCTGGCAGCAGGTGAAAGGCGCGCCGCTGGATCGCGCCACGCGCCATGTAAAGCCGGATGACGTGCAGGACGTGGTCACCATCGGCAATACGCTGTGGAACCATTTCCGCCAGACCACCTATGCCCGCGAACTGCTGAACGAGCTCGTGCATGCCTGGTTTGAAGAGCGTGGCCAGGAGCCCGCCACCTCGGTACTGGAAAGCATAGGCCTCGACAAGAGCCGCCTGCAGGGCGAGGTGCGCGAAGTACTGCTGCCCCTGGCGGTGGAACTGGAAAAGGGCGGCCACCTGGAAGCCCGCGTGCGCGAGCATCTGGCAGCCTTCTATGAGTCGGCCGAAGTGGCTGGCGTACTGGGCTGATGCACCGCGCCAAACAGGCGCCCGTCTTCGCCTGAAAAAAACACATCGTCCTCGCAACTGCGGGGACGATGCTTTTCCGGGAAGGACTCTGCCGGCTTGCGCCATTCAGGCAAGGTCGAAGCGGTCCAGGTTCATCACCCTGACCCAGGCCGCGACGAAATCGCTCACGAATTTTTCCTGGCCATCCGCTTCGGCATAGACCTCGGCCAGTGCGCGCAGGATGGAATTGGAGCCGAAGACCAGGTCAACGCGCGAGGCCGTCCATTTCACCGCTCCGGTCTTGCGGTCACGCCCTTCGTAGCTGTCTCCCACTGCCTTCCATTCCGTGCCCATGTCCAGCAGGTTGACGAAGAAATCATTCGTCAGTGCGCCGGGGCGGCTGGTGAAGACGCCCTGCTTGCTATCGCCTGCATTGATGTTGATGGCACGCAGGCCTCCCACCAGGACGGTGAGCTCGGGGGCGGTCAGCGTGAGCAACTGTGCCTTATCGATGAGCAGGACTTCGGCCGGCACACCGGAATGGCTTTTTTCGTAATTGCGGAAGCCGTCGGCCCGCGGCTCCAGCACCGCGAAGGACTCCACATCGGTCTGCTCCTGCGTGGCATCCACGCGGCCCGGCGAGAAAGGCACCGTGATGCTGACGCCGGCTGCCTTGGCCGCCAGCTCAACGCCCACGCCACCGGCCAGCACGATGAGGTCGGCCAGCGACACCTTGCCCGAGGCTTTCTGTATCGCCTCCAGCGTGGCCAGCACTTTGGCGAGTTGCGCCGGCTGGTTCACGGCCCAATCCTTTTGCGGTGCCAAGCGGATGCGCGCGCCGTTGGCGCCGCCGCGCTTGTCGGAGCCCCGGAAGGTAGAGGCCGACGCCCAGGCCGTCCCCACCAGTTCGGCCACGGAAAGACCGGAGGCGGCAATCTTTTCCTTGAGGGCGGCAATATCGGCGGCAGTAGGTGCCGGCAAGCTGGCACGAGGCAGCGGGTCCTGCCAGAGCAGCTCTTCTTTCGGCACTTCCGGCCCGAGGTAGCGCGCACGCGGCCCCATGTCGCGATGCGTCAGCTTGAACCAGGCGCGGGCAAAGGCTTCGGCAAAGGCCTGCGGATTGTTCAGGAAGCGGCGCGAGATTTTCTCGTAGGCCGGGTCGAAACGCAGCGAAAGATCGGTGGTGAGCATGGTCGGCTTGCGCTTCTTGCCGGGATCGTGCGCATCGGGAATGTCGGCCGGCGCATCCTTGGCCACCCACTGAGTGGCACCGGCCGGTGATTTTTCCTGCACCCATTCGTACTTGAAAAGATTTTCAAAGAAATAATTGCTCCACTGCGCCGGCGTCTGCGTCCAGGTGACTTCAAGACCGGAACCTATGGCATCGCCACCACGGCCGGACTTGTAGCTGCTGGCCCAGCCCAGGCCCTGCGCTTCCAGGGGCGCGGCTTCCGGATCGTCACCCACATGTTCGGCGGAACCGGCACCATGGGTCTTGCCGAAAGTGTGGCCGCCGGCAATCAGCGCCACGGTTTCTTCATCATTCATGGCCATGCGCGCGAAGGTTTCGCGGATGTCATGCGCGGCCGCCAGCGGATCGGGATTGCCATCGGGCCCTTCCGGATTCACGTAGATCAGGCCCATCTGCACCGCCGCCAGCGGATTGGCCAGGTCGCGCTTGCCGGAATAGCGCTTGTCGCCCGCCAGCCAGGCGGTTTCATTACCCCAGGACACATCGTTGTCAGGCTCCCAGCTGTCCTCGCGCCCGCCGGCAAAGCCGAAGGTGCGGAAACCCATGGTTTCCAGCGCCACATTGCCAGTGAGCACGAGCAGGTCGGCCCAGGAAATCTTCTGGCCGTATTTCTGCTTGATCGGCCAGAGCAGGCGGCGCGACTTGTCGATGTTGACGTTGTCGGGCCAGGAATTGAGCGGCGCGAAGCGCTGCTGGCCACGCCCCGCGCCGCCACGGCCATCGCCCGTGCGGTAGGTGCCGGCGGCATGCCAGGCCATGCGCACGAACTGCGGGCCGTAATGGCCGAAATCCGCCGGCCACCAGTCCTGCGAATCCGTCATCAGCTGACGCAGGTCAGCCTTGAGTGCCTCGTAATCCAGCTTGCGAAATTGCTCGCGGTAATTGAATTGCCTGCCCAGCGGCGTGGATTTCTCGGAGTGCTGGTTAAGCAGGTCCACGCGCAGTTGGTTGGGCCACCAATCCTGGTTGCGGGTGCCACTGTGGGGGAAGGGACATTTGCCTTCGTTATTGCCGGACATGATGAGACTCCTTGGTTATGGCTGGTTTTATCTGACGGGTTGCCGGCTTGCCTGCGCCGTTACTTGCCCTGCGCAAAGAACGCAAGAATCTCGACCAGTATGGGCGATAACCCTGCGTTTTCCCGGGCCGGAGAAGAGTGGTGATTCATGCTGGCTCCTTGATCGGCGCGAGGACACAGGCACAAAAATAGAAAAGCCCGCATAAGCGGGCCAATCAATTGTTAGCGAAATATCGATTGCGAATTTATATCGCCTCAGCGCGTCCCCAGCCAGGCGCCGACACTGGTCAGCACCAGCCCTGCCAGCAGCCACAGGGAAAACGGCTCACCCAGTGCCAGCGTGGCGCCCACGCCGGCAATGGCCGGCACCGTCGCCATGGCCGTGCCCAGCTTGAGCGGCCCCAGCCGTGCCAGCGCCTGCATGTAGAGCACCATGGCGGCAATCGCCACGAAGACCCCCTGGAAAACCGCCTGCACGATGATGGCGGACAGCGGTGCTGCCCCAATTTCCTTGGGCAGCACCAACACGTAGAGCGGCAGGAAGATGACGGCCGAAATCAGCGTGACGGCAATCGTGGTTTCCACCGGCCTGAAACCCCACTGCCGCACCAGCACGGTATACAGCGCCCAGAGCATGGAAGACGCCAGCAGCATGAGATCGCCGGGCCAGCTCTCCAGTAGCCCGCCCATGCTGTGCAGGGCCAGGCAGATCACGCCGGCGGCAATGGCGACCAGGGCGTGCAAGAGCCGCTGCCGCGGCGGCTCGCGCAATACCGCCCAGGCCACGCCGGCCACGAAAAAGGGCAGCATGCCGGAAAGCAGCACCGCGCCATGCGCGGCCGGCGCGAAATGAAAAGACCAGTAGGCCAGCAGCGTGTAACCCAGGCCACCCGTGAGCGCCAGCAGGAACAGGCGGGCATCCAGCAGGCGTACCCGCCACTTGAACAGCCAGCAGGGCAGGAGGATGGTTCCCGCCACCGCAAAGCGCAGGGCAACGAGATCATTGCCATTGAGGGAACTCTTGCCGGCCAACCGGCTCAGCAGCACGAAGCCGGCCCAGATCGAGACGGTGGCGGCCGCAAAGAAATAACCTGAACGCTCGGAGTGGGCAGTGGACATGACGAAAACCGGCAACGGGAATGCGGGGATTGTTCGGTCATTGCTGATTGAAGGCCAGAGGGTAGCGGAGCATGTCCGTTATTTTCTGGGATGATGGTGAGGGGTATCGGCGAGAAAGCGCTGCCGCCGTATCAGGGAGTTTGTTTCATGCAGGCGGGACTTAGCCGCGATGTTTTTTTAAAAAGCATCGCGGCTAAGTCCCTCCTGCCAAAACCTTGGCCTGCGCCGGAAGGCCGCGAGGAAAACTGTCGGGAGGCCTGCTCAACCGAGCAGGCTTCTCAACATCCACGCGGTCTTTTCATGCACCTGCATGCGCTGGGTCAGCAGGTCGGCGGTGGGTTCGTCATGGGCATCGTCGACGGTGGGGAAGATGGAACGGACAGTACGCACGACAGCTTCCTGGCCTTCCACCAGCTGGCGGATCATTTCATCCGAGTCGGGCACGCCCTTGGCCTCCGGAATGGAGGAAAGCTTGGCGTAGGCGGTGTAGCTGCCAGGAGCGTGCGAACCTAGGGCACGTATGCGTTCGGCAATGGCATCCACGGCCAGCCACAACTCGTTGTATTGCGCCTCGAACATGAGGTGCAGGCTGTTGAACTGCGGGCCCGTCACGTTCCAGTGGAAATTGTGGGTCTTGAGGTAGAGCGTGAAGGTATCGGCCAGCACGCGCGACAGGCCGTCGGCAATCTCTTTACGCACCTTCTCGTCAATGCCGATATGAATGCCGGGTACCGTGGTCTTGGTGGTGGTCTTGGCCGGTTTTGCAGGACTCATGGATAACTCCTTGTCGTGTCAGACAGCGTCATGAAGGAATGGAAAACAACAGCCCGGACGGTCAGCGCCAGGGGCGTGCCGCGCGCACCGCCACGGGGACGGGCACCTCGGCCCGTGCAGCAGCATGGGTCATGCGTGCCAGAACTGCCACCGCGGCCAGCATCAGCAGCAAGGTGAAAACAAGGGCGGCAGCAGTAGCCGCCATGGCCGGAAGGGCGGCCAGATGCATCAGGCCGGCCTGCACCAGGAGGCCGGCGCCGGCCAGCGTGACAGTAGCCCCCAGCAGGCGGCGCAGCTTGCCGGGGCGGGAGGGGATCAGGACTAATGTCTTCATGTCTTACTCCGGCGCTAGGATGGGAACAGGTCCCAGTATCAGGGCCGGTGATACATTAGTTAAATTGATTGGCTGTTGGGCTTTTATAAGAATCTGCTATTGATTCGTAACCTGACAGCGACAGCCGTTTTCCGGGAGAAACCGTTGGCCCACGCACAAGCCTTCCTGCAGGACCTGGCCATCATCATGATGCTGGCCGGCGTCATCACCCTGCTCTTCAACCGCCTGAAACAACCGGTGGTGCTGGGGTATATCGCCGCCGGCATGATTGCCGGCCCGCATACGCCGCCCTATTCGCTGGTCAGCGACCGCGAAACCATAGAAATGCTGGCTGAGCTTGGCGTCATCTTCCTGCTTTTTTCACTGGGCCTGGAGTTCAGCCTGCGCAAGCTGAAAAAGGTCGGTGCCACCGCCTTCATCGCCGCCCTCACGGAAATCGTGCTGATGATCTGGGTGGGTTACGAAATCGGCCGCGCCTTCGGCTGGGGCGAGATGGATTCACTCTTCCTCGGCGCCATGCTCGCCATTTCCTCCACCACCATCATCATCAAGGCGCTGGACGAACTGGGCCTGAAGCGCCAGCGTTTTGCCCAGCTCATCTTCGGCGTGCTCATTGTCGAGGACATCCTGGCCATTGCCATCCTCGCCCTGCTCTCGGGCATCGCCATGACCGGCGACGTGAGCGCCGGCGCCGTCATGGGCACCGTGGGCAAGCTCGGCATCTTCCTCGTGGTGGCGCTGCTGGCCGGACTGCTGCTGGTGCCACGCCTGCTCGCCTTCGTGGCCAAGTCCAACAGCCGCGAAATGCTGCTCATCACCGTGCTCGGCATCTGCTTCGGCTTTTGCCTGCTGGTCACGAAAATGGGCTACAGCATGGCGCTGGGTGCCTTCGTGATCGGCGCCATCATGGCCGAATCCCGGGAAATCCAGCTCATCGAGCGCCTCATCGAGCCACTGCGCGACATGTTCAGCGCCATCTTTTTCGTGGCCATCGGCATGCTGGTGGACCCCGGCGTGATGGTGGAATACGCCCTGCCCATTGCCGTCATCACGGTCGTGGTCATCGTCGGCAAGATCATCAGTTGCTCGCTCGGCACCTTTGCCGCCGGCAACGATGCGCGCACCTCGCTGCGGGTGGGCATGGGCCTGTCCCAGATCGGCGAATTCTCTTTCATCATCGCCTCGCTGGGCCTGACGCTGGGCGTCATCAGCGATTTCCTCTATCCGGTGGCCGTGGCGGTTTCCGCCATCACCACGCTGACCACGCCGTATCTCATACGCAGCGCAGACGGCACCGCCGATCTCGCCAAAAGAATCATGCCCGATGCCTGGGGCCGCAACCTGCACCTCTACAGCGACTGGCTGGGCAGCATACGTCCCAGTGGCGACAGTGCCATCATCGCCGCCATGATCAAGCGCATCCTCACGCATGTGATGCTCAACTTCTGCGTGGTGGCCGCCATCTTCCTCGCCGGCGCCTATCTCGTGCGCCACACGGAAATCAGCCTGTGGATGGACGACTTGAGGCCGGAATGGCGCGCCAGCATTTTCTGGGCCGCCTGCCTCATGCTGGCCCTGCCCTTTCTCGTGGCCGCCTACCGCAAGCTGGAAGCGCTCGGCCTGATACTCGCCGAAATGAGCGTGAAACCCGAGGCCGCCGGCCAGTACACCACGCGCGTGCGCGGCCTCATCGCGTCCACGCTGCCGGTGATTTCACTGCTGGGCATGCTCTTGCTGGTGTCCGCGCTCAGCGCCAGCATCCTGCCGCCGTTCCACCTGCTGGTGATCGTGGTCACGCTGGCCGTGCTGCTGGCGCTGGCGCTGTGGAGCTATTTCGTGCGCTGGCACTCGCGTCTGCAGATTGCCCTGCGGGAAACGCTGGAGCAGTCGGAAGACAAGACACACTGACGGCACGGTGCAGCATCCGTTTACATTTCCGGCTGGCCAGCACTGCCCACATCGGCCAGCATGCGGCCTGCAAGCCCGTTGGCAGGAGGACTCATGACTACCACCCTGATCCAGGATGTGCTGCATCCGCATGTGCGTGACCTGGGCGAAGGCTTCAGTGTAAAACGCCTGCTGCCTGCCGCCTCGCGGCAGATGGTGGGGCCTTTCATTTTTCTCGACCACATGGGCCCCGTGGCCTTTGCGCCGGGTGGCGGCATAGACGTGCGGCCGCATCCGCATATCGGCCTGGCCACGGCCACCTATCTTTTTGAAGGCGTGATCCTGCACCGCGATTCGCTGGGCACCATCCAGGAAATCCATCCCGGCGACGTGAACTGGATGACAGCCGGCCGCGGCATTGCCCATTCGGAACGCACGCCACCCGCCTTGCGCATCGACGGCGCCCGCCTGCACGGCCTGCAATTCTGGGTGGCGCTGCCGAAAATTTCCGAGCAGACCCAACCTTCATTCCAGCACCACCCCAAGGCCAGCCTGCCGCGCGTGGATGGCCAGGGTTATTCGCTCACGCTGATTGCCGGCACCGGCTGGGGCATGACGAGCCCGGTGCAAACGCACTCGCCGCTTTTTTATGCCGACGTAGCATTCCACCAGAGCGGTTGCTTCCCGGTACCGGCCGAACATGCCGAGCGCGCCATTTACGTGGTGGCTGGCGATGTGCGCATGGACGGCACCGTTCTTACCCCGGGTCTCGTGCATGTACTGCAGACAGGCGAAGCTGCCGTGGTGGAAGTGGACGGCGAGGCCCGCCTCGTGGTCTTCGGGGGCGAGCCCCTGGAAGGCCCGCGTCGCATCTGGTGGAATTTCGTCGCCAGTGACAGCGCCCTCATCGACCAGGCACGGCAGGACTGGGAAGCGCAGCGTTTTGCTCCCGTACCGGGCGAAAACGAATTCATTCCCCTGCCCGGCCCGCGCGCCGTGAAAACCCCGCCTGAAAAAACCGGTTGAGGCGCGGTTTCTTCCGGCGCCGAAAACCGCTTGAATACGCGCTTTCGGCTCCGTGCCCGCCTTCAGGGGTTCTTGCCCGCCATGGTTCTTACCCGCCGCTTTTTCCTGCGCCTCGTCCTGCTCATTATCGGCATCGTGCTGGCTTACCAGCTCTGGTTGCTGGCCCATGTATGGTGGTGGATAGACCACAACCCTTCGCGCTCCGCCTTCATGGAAGCACGCCTTTCCGTCATGCAGGAAAGTGATCCGGATGCCGAGCTGCACCACAAATGGGTGCCCTACGAAAAAATATCGCCACACCTCAAGCGGGCAGTGATGGCATCGGAAGATGCCAAGTTCCTGCAGCACGACGGTTTTGACTGGGAAGGCATACAGACGGCCTGGGAAAAGAACCTGAAGAAGGGCAAGGTGGTGGCCGGTGGCTCCACCATTTCCCAGCAGCTTTCCAAGAATCTTTTCCTCTCCGGCAAGCGCACGCCCTGGCGCAAGGCCGAGGAAGCCGTCATCACCGTGATGATGGAAAACATGATGAGCAAGCGCCGTATTTTCGAGATTTATCTCAATATCATCGAATGGGGTGACGGCGTATTCGGTGCCGAAGCCGCCTCCCGCCATTACTACGGTATTCCGGCAGCCGGCCTGGGGCCGGCTCAGGCCGCCAGGATGGCTGCCATGATTCCCAACCCGCGCTATTACGACAAGAACCGCAATGCGCGCGGGCTGAACCGCAAGAGCGCCATCATCCTGCGCCGTATGAATTATGTTTACATCCCGCGCTGAGAAAGCCCATGGCCATCATTGAACTGGAAAAAACGGCGCGCGATGCGCTGATCCGAAAGCTGCAGCAATATTTCCAGCGTGAGCTGAACCAGGAGCTGGGCGGCTTTGATGCGGAGTTCCTGCTGGATTTCTTTGCCGAGCAGGCGGGCGTGCTTTATTACAACCAGGCGGTGGCCGATATACAGGCGCATCTGCAGAAGCAGATGGAGGAAGTCACTTACAGTATTGGTGAGCTGGAGAAGCCTTTGCCGCGTTAAGCGTGGGGGTGTGCTGGCACCTTGAGGCATTGTCTTCTCAACCTCGGTACTGCTGCTTTGTTTGCCCTTCCTCGGGGGCTTTCTCTGCTTATAGGCCGGGCTTTAACCCGGCGAATTTTCTCATTGCTTGCCTGTTGTTCCTGAATACGCGTGCTGGGCATTGCTTTTGCGTGCGACCGGAGGAAGTCCCGTGGGACGCGGGAGGGCGGGGATTTTGGTGTTGTCGGGGATTCGGTGAAGTGCTCCGACGGGGTTGCTCCTGTTG
>JASLCO010000267.1 GCA_030146505.1 Moraxellaceae bacterium | reverse complement strand
GGCTCGCGCCGCGAAGTGAAGAATGCGCGCGAAGAAGGTGTGGAGTTCCTCTTCAACCGTCAGCCCGTGGCCATCATCGGCGACGAGAGCACCGGCGTCACTGGCGTGAAGGTGGTGGAAACACGTCTGGGCGAGCCGGATGCCCGTGGCCGTCGTTCGCCCGAGCCCATTCCCGGTTCCGAGCAGGTGCTGCCGGCCGATGCCGTCATCCTGGCTTTCGGTTTCCGTCCCAGCCCGGCGCCGTGGTTCGAGCAGTTCAGCATCAGCACCGATAACAGCGGTCGTGTGCTGGCTCCGGCTGAAGCGCAGTTCAAGTTCCAGACTGCCAATCCCAAGGTCTTTGCCGGCGGCGATATGGTGCGCGGCTCCGACCTCGTGGTGACGGCCATATGGGAAGGCCGTCAGGCAGCCGAAGGCATTCTTGATTATCTGGATGTCTGATTCCTTGTGAGTGTTCTGAAAAGCCCGCCTTGTGCGGGCTTTTTATTGCCTCCTGTTTGGGCTATGAATGATGGCCTCGTTCCGCGGGCCGTTTGTGCTTGCACAGGAAGTGTCCATGCCTCGTCTGTTCTGCATTTTCTTTTTTTCGCTGCTGCCCTTTGTCTTGAGTGGCTGCGCCAATTCGCTTTTCTATTTCCCGGACCAGATCAATTACGAGCCGCGCCTCGTGCGCCCCATTCCGCATGAAGATGTGTGGATGCGCAGCACGGATGGCGCCAGCCTCTTTGGCTGGTGGCTGAAAGCCGAGGGCGAGCCCAAGGCCACGGTGGTCTTCCTGCACGGCAATGCGCAGAACCTGACCTCGCATGCGGCTTACGTGGATTGGCTGCCGGCAGCGGGCTACAACGTGCTGGTTGTGGATTACCGCGGCTATGGCCTGTCGGTAGGCTCGCCCACGCGCAAGGGCGTGCTGGCCGATGCCAAGGTGGCCTATGACTATGCGCTGACGCGCACTGATGGCACGCCGGATCGCATGATCCTGCTGGGTATGAGTCTGGGCGGTGCTAATGCTTTAACGCTGGCTGGCCGGGAAAAACTGCCGGGACTGAAAGCCGTGGTAGCGGATTCGGCCTTCAGCAATTACGGCCGTATCGGCCGCGAGAAATTGCTGAAAATTCCGGTGCTGGGTTATCTGCTCTGGCCTTTCAGCCCGCTTATGGTCAGCAGTGGTTTGAGCCCGGACCAGACCATAGAAAAAATTGCGCCGACCCCCTTGCTGCTGATTGCCGGCGACAAGGATGAAGTGGTGCCGTCCTCACACAGCGAAAGGCTGTATGAAAAAGCCGGCGAGCCCAAGCTGATCTGGACCCTGCATGATGCAGGTCACACGGAAGCGCTGGGGCGCTATCGCGTTTCCGTCGTGCCGCGCCTGCTCATGTTTTTCGACTATGCCCTGAGTGGTGACCTTCATCGGCTGAGTCCGGATGACCAGCACATGCTGTCTGCAGAAGCGGGGGGAAACTTGCCTGCTGATTCTTTACAATAGCCGCCGCCTTGAAACCCCCGGTGCCAGCCCATGACTGAACTCAAGAACGACCGTTTCCTGCGCGCCCTGCTGCGTGAGCCCGTGGATGTCACCCCGGTGTGGATGATGCGCCAGGCCGGCCGTTATCTGCCGGAGTACCGCGAGACACGCAGCAAGGCCGGCGATTTCATGGCGCTGTGCAAGAATCCCGAGCTGGCCTGTGAAGTCACTTTGCAGCCGCTGCGCCGTTATGCGCTGGATGCCGCCATCCTTTTTTCGGACATCCTTACCATTCCCGATGCCATGGGCCTTGGCCTCTATTTTGAAGCCGGCGAGGGCCCGCGCTTTCGCAAGACCGTGCGCACTGAAGCGGATATTGCCGCGTTGCCCGTTCCCAAATCCGAAAGCGATCTCGACTATGTGATGGCCGCGGTGAAAACCATACGCGGAGCCCTTGGTGGCAGCGTGCCCCTGATCGGTTTTTCCGGCAGTCCCTGGACGCTGGCGACCTATATGGTGGAAGGCGGCTCCTCGCGTGATTTCCACACCATCAAGCGCATGGTGTATGACACGCCCGAACTGGCCCATGCCCTGCTCGACAAGATTGCGCTCTCGGTTATCGATTATCTCAATGCGCAAATCCGTGCCGGTGCCCAGGCCGTGCAGATTTTCGATACCTGGGGCGGCGTGCTGCCCGGCCATGTCTATCGTGAATTCTCACTGGCCTATATGCAGAAGATCGTCGCCGGCCTTATCCGCGAAAACGAGGGCCGTCGCGTGCCCGTGATCCTCTTCACCAAGGGCGGCGGCCAGTGGCTGACCGACATGGCCAATGCCGGCGCCGATGCCCTGGGCCTGGACTGGACAGCGGACATCACCCGTGCCCGTGCCGAGGTGGGCGCGCGCGTGGCCCTGCAGGGCAATATGGACCCCAGCATGCTGTTTGCGAATCCCGAACGTATCCGGGCGGAAGTGGCGACCATCCTCAAGGGTTTCGGGCGTGGCCATGGCCATGTCTTCAACCTGGGTCACGGCATAGACCAGAAGGTGGATCCGGCCCATGCCGGTGTGTTCATAGACGCTGTACACGAGCTGTCAGCGAAATATCACCAGCATTGAGCAAAAGGCCACAGGCATCTTTGCTAGTCTTGAAGGCCGGGCCATTGCCCGGCTTTTCTTTTGGTGCGGCCTGTGGCCGGCAAGGTGAGGAACATGGGACTGTTTTCCGGCACGCGTGAATTGCGCCGCCTGCGCGAACTCATCGGCATCCTGCTCCGCTACGGTTTTGACGATCTGGTGCAATGGCTGGGGCTGGAAGGCAAGGCACGCCTGCTCGGGCGCTTCCTCATCCGTGAACTGCCGGCGGATATCCGCCGGCAGCCGCCGGAAGTGCGCGTGCGCATGGCACTGGAGGAAATGGGGCCGACCTTCATCAAGTTCGGGCAGATACTGGCCACGCGTGTCGATCTTTTTCCCGAGGAATGGATCAAGGAGCTGGAACAGTTGCAGGACCAGACGCGCGCGCTGCCCTTTTTCCAGTTGCGCCCGCAACTGGAAAAAAGCCTGGGCGCGCGCATCAGCGACTGCTTCCGCCAGGTGGATGAAAAGCCGGTGGGCTCCGCTTCCATGGCGCAGGTGCATCGTGCCGTCACGCAGGCCGGTGCCGAGGTCGTGCTCAAGATACGCAAGCCCGGCATAGAGGCACTGATCCAGTCCGATCTCAGCCTGATGAAGCAACTGGCCAGCATTGCCGAGGCGCAGTCGCCGGACATGCGCAAATACCAGCCCGTGGAAATCATGCAGGAATTCGAACGTTCGCTGCTGCGCGAGCTGGATTTCAGCGTGGAGGCGCGCAATGCCGACCGCATGCGCGAGAACCTGCACAGCCTGGATTACATCCATGTGCCGAAAACCTTCTGGGAGTGGACCTGCGAAGACCTGAACGTGCAGGAGTTCGTGCGCGGCATTCCGGCCAAGAAAGTGGATGAGCTGGATGCCGCTGGCATGGACCGCAAGCGCATTGCGCGGCGCGGTGCGCGGGCGGTGTGGAAAATGATGCTGGAAGACGGTTTCTTCCACGCCGATCCGCATCCGGGGAATTTCATCATCCTGCCCGGCGACCAGATTGCCATGCTGGATTTCGGCATGGTCGGCCGTCTCACACCGACGCGGCGCGACCAGCTCATACGCCTGATCCGCTGCGTGCTCATGCAGGAGCCGGAAAATGCCACGCTGGTGCTGGTGGAGTGGACCGGCGGGCGTTTCGTGAACCGTGAAGCGCTGGGCTCGGAAGTGGCCAACCTGCTGGAGCGTTTTGACGGCGTGGCGCTGGAGGAACTGGATGTGTCCGGCCTGCTCAATGACGTGGCAGCCATCCTGCGCAACCACAATGTGCGCCTGCCGCCGGACATCACCTTGCTGGTGAAGGCCTGCATCACGCTGGAAGGTTTCGGCCGCCTGATCGATCCCGATTTCCAGCTCATGGAAGAGGCCACGCCGCTGCTCAAGAAGACCCTCATCAACCGTTACGCACCACGGCAACTGGCGCGCTCTTTCCGCGTGCGCGCGCTGGATGTGGTGGAGCGCCTTTATAATCCCGCCGCGCCGCTGTTCGGCAGCAGCACAAATGGAACTCCAGTGGCACCGGCACTGGATGGCGGTGAAATCGAAAAGCTGGTGAACCGCCTGGAAAAAGCCAGTCATCGCCAGTCGCGTGCCATCCTGCTGGCCAGTCTTTTCATCGTCAGCGGCTTGCTGACGCAGCTGCCTCGGGGGCCGCATCTTCTTGGCCTGCATGTGCTGGGCTTGCTCAGCCTGCTGGCTTGCACCACATACTGGATCTGGATGCTGGTGAATATCTGGTGGACGGAGCGTGGCCACCGTTCTTGAAGAAAACAGGAAAAAAGAATGTCCGAACTCAACGACCCGCGTGTTTTCTTTGCCGCCGAACGCACCCTGCTGGCCTGGAACCGTACGGCCCTTTCCCTCATGGCTTTTGGTTTTGTCATTGAGCGCTTCGGCCTGTTCATGAAGATCTATGCCATACAGTCGGCCGTGAAAACGCCGGAGCGGGGCGTTTCCTTCTGGGTGGGCATCGCTTTCATCCTGCTGGGCTGTGTCATTTCCCTGTTGTCGGCGCGGCAATACCGGCGTTTCCTGTTGTCACTGAAACCCGTGGAAATTCCCGAGGCCTATCGCAGTGACAAGGGGGCGCTGGTGAACCTGCTGGTGGCGGTGCTGGGCGTGATGCTGGCGGTATATCTCGGGATTTCTGCGTTTGCCTGAGCACTACCTATGAAAAAGGGATTTATATTGGCTCCCTTGTAAGTGTTTTTGTCATCCCGGCGCAGGCCGGGATCCATGCGGTGGTGATTTTTCACTGCATTATGGGTTCCGGCCTGCGCCGGAACGACGACTCAAAAGAGCAAGGGAGTCATGTATATAAGCTCCATAAAAAAGCCCGCTTGTTGCGGGCTTTTTTATGGAGCGAGAGAACTCTTACAACGTGGTGATTTCCGCTTCCGGAAACACCATTTCAAAATCCGTCACTTTCACACAGGCCACCACCTGGCCCTTGGCCAGATCAGGGAAGAGGGCGCTGTCGAAATGCCAGGACTTGAGGCGACCGGGCTTGATATGGCCCTTGGCCTGCGGGGCGAAGCGGAACTGGCGGCCCTTGAACCACTGGCCGATGGTGAGGAGTTTTTTCGGCAGCCAGCCGCCGTTGAAGGGCAGGCGGAAAAGATGATGGCTGAAACTGAGTTCGGCAAAGACATGGCCGTCCTTCAGCAGTTTCACGTCGTCCACGCCGTTGCTGCCGTAATTCACGGTGAAGTCGCAGCGCTCCTTGGGAATGCCCCAGTTCTCGTGGCCGTTGACGACAGAATCAAAGGTGGAAACATAAATCTTGCTGATGGAAAGATGGCGACCGCCATTGAACTGCAGGGAGCCGGGAATGTAGAGCAGTTCGTGGTAGGGGCCGGCGTCGGAACGCTCGTAGTCCACGAACATCACATAGGCCAGGGGACCGCGGCGAGTGGCGGCCAGGGCCTTGTCGATGAAGGACTCATTGTCCAGCACGGTGCGCGGCAGGCGCACGGCCAGGATGTAGCCCTGGCCCTTGAGGTTCCAGGGGGAGGGCGCCATGGGCACCACGGGCAGGTTTTCAAAAGCTGACATGGGGAACTCCTCGCGGCAGGCGCGAATGCCTGATGTTCATGACTTTGTGGTCAGAGGCGCGGGAGTTTAGCGGCAGTTGCCCGGGCCGCAAAGGCCGGCGTGTCAGGCTTGCGAGAGCAGCTCGTCGGTGGCGGCGGCCATGCGCACATCATTTTCATGCAGGCCGCCCAGCTGCGTGGTCCACCAGCTTACGCTGCAGCAACCCCACGCGATGGTGATTTCCGGGTGGTGGTTTTCGGCTTCGGCCAGACGCCCTATGCGCTGGGCCAGCGCCAGCGATTGCAGGAAGTTGTCTGTGCGGTAGTCCTTGCGAAGGCGCAGGGCGCTGCCGATGGTGAGCAACTGCCAGCCCTCCAGGTGGCGCATGGCGGTGCGGGCCTCGGCTTCAAGCAGGGCCCGCGCTCCCGGCGCCAGTGGCTGGCAGATGGCCATGTCGGGCTCAGCCGCACTTGGCGGTGATGGCTTCCTGGCCGGTGGTGCCTTCCGCCTTCATCTTGTCGCTGGGCTGGGCCGGGTTGGCCGACTGTATGCCGCGCAGCACGCCGGGCACGAGGATGTCCTGGCGCAGGCCGGAGAGCAGTTGCTTCAGGCGGTCGGGCTGGTAGGTGTCGACACGGTGCTGCAGCACGTAGACGAAGTCGCCCTTGGTGAAGACCAGCAGGCCGTAGTAGTAACTGGCGGCGGTGACGCCTTCGGGCAGCTTGTCTTCCTTCATGTTCAGGCTGACCACACCGAACATGGCGTCGCCACGGCCGGTGTCCACGAATTCGCGCAGCATGGATTCACTGCTGCGGACATTTTCAGCCTTGCCCACCACTTCGCGCAGGTAGTTGCTCAGCACCTGTTCATCGATGGTGCGCTCGCTGGCGAAGCTGGGGGCATCCGCCATGGGATGCTGGCCGATCTTCAGGTAGTCGATGCGGAAGAAGCGGTTGGCGCTGTCCCAGACATTGAGGGTGCCGCCCTTGGCGTCGCACTGCTCGGTAAGGGTGACGGCGCCACGGAAGGCGGTGCTGTCCAGGGCCAGCGAGTAGGCGCGCGCCGGCGCATGGTACAGGCCGGAGTCCTGCGGGCCGGGATTGTTGGAGGCGCAGCCACCCAGCATCAGGGCGGAAAAAACTAGGCCGGTAAGCAGACAACGCATGTCACATCTCCCTTTCAGGCTCATGGGGCCGGGAATCCGAAGTGGCGGGATGGCGCCGCTCCCCGTTCTTGTTGGCAATCGGGCAGGGCTGGCAGCGCAACCCGGCGATGATACCTGCCTGCCTGCCGGACTGAAACCTGCCGAGCCGGCAAGGCGGCAGGCCGGGCAGATTTTCCGGGAAATATCCGGATAGTTGGCAGACAGCGCGGCAGGGCTGGGCAAGAATGTCGGTATCCGTGCACCATTCGCCGGGGTTCAAGGGGAAAGCGCAATGACAAGCACCATGGATGCCACCGCTGGCGCCGCCTATTACAACCGGGCCAGCCTGCTGGCCTACGACCTCTGGGTGCTGGGCCTGTCCAACCGCTATGCCTGGCATTGCCCCACGGAGGTCCTGCTCCGGCACTTCCATCAGCATGTAGGCGCGCGCCACCTGGATATCGGCGTTGGCACCGGCTATCTGCTCGACCACTGCCACTTCCCGGTGCCCAATCCCCGCATCGTGCTGGCTGACCTCAATCCGGCCAGTCTGGCCGCTGCCTCGCACCGCATACGCCATCTGCATCCGGTCGCCCACCAGCTCAATGTCCTGGAACCCTTTGCCCTGCCCGAGGCGCCGTTTGATTCGGTGAGCATGAATTACCTGCTGCACTGCCTGCCCGGCAGCTTTGCCGACAAGTCCGTGGCCATTGCCCATGCCCGCGCACAGTTGCGACGCGGTGGCGTGCTGTTCGGCGCCACCATTCTGGGCGAGGGCGTGACGCACAATGCACTGGGCGGCCTGCTGATGCGTGTCTACAACCGGCAGGGCATTTTCAGCAACCGCCAGGACTCCGTGCAGGATCTGCAGCAGATGCTGGAAAAGCATCTCAAGGATGTGCAGTTGCAGATGGTCGGGCGTGTTGCCCTTTTTTCCGGCCGGCGACGCTGAACCGGCCAGCAGTACAGCGCATCTTCCTTCATGCCGTGAAAAACAACATCGCCCCTGCCTTTGCCGGGGCGATGTTGTTTCTGCTCGTGGCGACCAGCTCCGCTGGTCACGAACCGCTGCTTACAGATTGAAGCGGTAGGACACTGCCACGAAAAAGATGAACGGGTCGATGGGTATGTTGCTGCTGGCCTCGCCTATCTGCTTGCCCTTGCTGTCCTTGATGAGCAGGCGCACATCCGCGCTGGAAGGCACATACGTTGCCGAGGCCTTGAGGCCGAAATGCTCCGTCAGGTTCACGTCCACGCCCAGCGTGCCCACGGCCGAGAAAAACGGATCGGCTTCGCCATCCACCGTTACCGTGGTGGCGTCGGCATCCCCGGTCAGCAGCGCAATCAGCGCGCCTTTCTGGTTCAGCTGTTGCGTGATGTTGGGATTCACCTTGATGCCGGTGAGAAAGCCGTAGGTGAGGCCCAGCCCGATATAGGGGCGGATCAGCGCATTCTTGTCGAAAAGCGTGTAGGTCGTGATGACGGTGGGCGACCATGTCTTGCCGGTGGCCAGCGGATTGTTGGCGGGATCGCCCGCGTCCAGCAGTTCGGTCAGGCCGCCGGCCTGCAACTGGCCGCCCAGTCCCGGCAGCTGGCCGATGATGGGCAGGGGCGGCAGGTTGATCACGG
>JASLCO010000386.1 GCA_030146505.1 Moraxellaceae bacterium | reverse complement strand
CTTTGCTCTGGCTACATGCACATTAAGGCATAGCCCCAATCCGGCCTGGTAAAAAGTGAGTGTCAATTGGAACAGTACAATGACACCGAACTCGGCAGGCGTCATGTATCGAGTCAGAATGGGAAGAAGTAGAAAGGGGACAGACTTGTTGATTAGGCTACTTCCCAGATAGATCATCGACTGTTTTAGCACGAGCCACTCTCGCGTAACCGCTCTAGCAGGTTTGCCTCTACCTTTTCATGAAACAAATGAATGTTTGCTTTGAGCTTTTGATCACTCCATGTCCACCACTGCAATGCCGTAAGTTCATTGCAGATATCCGGCTCAAAACGCCAACGCAAATGCCGGGCAGGATTTCCACACACCACCTCATAAGCAGCGACACTCTTCGTCACTACAGAGCCGGCTCCGATGATGGCGCCATTACCGATCTGAATACCTGGCATGATAATGGCCTGCGCGCCGATCCAAACATCATTACCAATGACCACCTCGGAGTAACCCTGAGTCCTATCTTTAACGAAGCCCCCCACATGCGGTACATAAGCAAATGCACTGATGGACAAGTGATCCGTCGGATGAAACAGGGCATTGATAGTACAGTCCCAAGAAATGGCGCAAAAGGCCCCGATACGAGCATGAGTCACCTTGCTATTACGTCCGACCGAGGAATATTTGCCGATGGAGGAATTGCTCACACTGGCATGCCGGCTAATCATGACACCCTTTTCAAAATTCACTGCCGTAATCACGGCAAAAGGATCTAGCGTTTCATAGGAGGAGATACGACAAGCCTTGCGCCAGAGACGCATACGATTGAGCCAAGCCTTGAGAGTCTTTTTGATCATGGCAAAGACTCAATAAATTTTTTCATTACAGGAAAATGTAGAGTGATATTTTCACGTGTCTGGTAAAGACGAACACCTCCAGATAGCTCAGTATCCAGAAATCGCACAATATCTCCCGCAAAATCGGGCATAGGTAAATAGTCATCAAAAGGCAAGGACAGTTTGTGCATTCCCATAATGACTTTGTTTTTACTGCAATGCAGATAGGCATTCATAGCGCCACCGCCAATCACTTCCTTCAGCGCTATTCCTCTGCCATCCTCACTCAGCAGCACTGAAGGCTTGGAAATGGAGGACATGAATATATGCGCATGCACCCGATAACCAATATGCAGGTCACACGACTCGTAGTAATTCATCAGGTTGTCCGCACTTCCAGAGATATCAACATAGGAAGTGCCCTCTTGCTGCAACCAGGCCAGGAAGCGCTGCTGCGCATGATGCAGGCCTTTCGCTGCACCATGGGTCTTCATGTAGTCCTGATTTACGGCATGATGGAAGACCACCTCCACATTGGCAGAAGGAAATCGCTTTTTGGCTGCACTCACAACCTCCTGCATCTGCAGGAACATGCGCGGGCTGGACTTCATCGTCACGCCCAGAGATACACCGACCTTGCTAACCGTTTCAGGAACCGTTACCGGCACATCAAGATGTGGCTGACTATAGAGGGCCGGACACCCCGTCATTGCATAGCGCTTATAGCCATGGCAAGCCAGTGCATTCAATGTATGGTAGTCACGAACACTGGATATCAGCCCGCTGGATTCAATACGGTCCAGCAACTCAAGCGTCGGACGACTTAGTGGATACTGATGCGTATCTGCCCAGCCACCCCGGTGCGAATACCAGCCGATCCCCATGGAGACAATGGGGACCTTGATGCGATCCAGATCATCCACCAAGGCGTAAACACGAGGACGCATTTTTTCCTGTAGCGCAGGCCCCCCCATCAATATCAGCGCATGACTACCATTGACCAGATCAAGAGTGGCATCATCGAACGCCTTCCACCCATCAACATCGACGACATCCCGATCAGGGCGCAGCCAGGCAAACAACTGCTTAGCACGATGCTTGATGAGAAAATCCCCTGCATTGTTCTTGGAGCCTGTCAGAATGACGTAATAGGGTCGTGCAGAAATGCTCATGCTCACTTCACCATGGCCCATGCAACCAAGGCATCTTCCTCTATATCAACTTCGGCAATTTTTCCGATCATCTCGTCCCAATGCACCGGGCTGATGCCATGGGCAGGACGCTTGGCAATAAGATTCTCCTCAGACAGCACCTCACCTTTTCTGATATTGCGTGCTGCAACAATGGAGCGGCGCGCATGCTCGCGAGCTGCGACCTCCTTACTCAGGTCCTTCCCACCTTCCGACAGCAAACGCCCATAGACAGCTATCTTTTCACAGAAGCGCTGAAGATCGGTCTTGTCCATTGCATGGTAGTGATCGTTCCCAGGCAGTGATTTGTCGTGAGAGAAATGTTTTTCGAGAATCGTGCAGCCCATCAACGTGGCAACCTCAAGCGCACTTATCGTGTCATCGGGCACAACATGATCTGAGTAACCAATCGATACATCGGGAAATATCCGCTTCATCTCCTCAATAACATTGAGCTGAGCATTTTCTTCTGGAGTCGGATAATTCAACACGCAATGCAGCAAGGCAATATCCTTGGCACCTGCCGTAATGGCTGTCTTCAGTGCGAATTCGATCTCGGGTAATGTAGATGCACCCGTCGACATGATCAGCGGTTTGCCCTGCACAGCACACTTGCG
>JASLCO010000397.1 GCA_030146505.1 Moraxellaceae bacterium | reverse complement strand
ACGCCAAGGTGAGGAGCAAGCTCGCCGAGATGCTCCAGCGCGCTCGCCGCAACGCCGAGGAGCGCGGACAGATGGCTCAAGTGGTGATCAAGGAAGCGACGGGCTGACCGTGGCGGGACCGGGCCTGCTGGCGAGGGCTGGCGGGCTCGGTCCCTGCCTGGGCCGCGCATCTGTAGCGACAGGGGCGCGACAAGTGGCTTGAAGCTCGGACAGCGCATCTTCTAGGCTGCAACGTGTGAAAAAGCGTTCCGCCACCATGCCGTTGAGCGCCGACGAGGCGATCCGGCTGCTGACGTTGCCCAAGGAGATAGAAGAGACCCCCGACGAACTGCTCGCGCAAGCCGCAACCTCGAATGGGTTTGAACGAGGCTCAAAGAGAGAGGACTGGAACCTTCGGATCTGGACGCAGCGAGGCGTCTTGCGCGCCACACTTCGACGATCCAGCCAGAACGCTCCCCTTGTCGGGCTCGACCATCATTTGATCCCATGCCGCGCTGGCATCCCGCCCGGCTATCACTTCGATGTCTATCGACCCCTCGCTGAGCCGGACACGCCTCCTCATGCACCGACCCACGCTCGAGTTCACATCGATCACGACTTCCAAGGCAGGCTCGACAGGGTCCTTGAGATGCTCTGCCACCTCTTCGGTGTTACGCTGGCAGAACAGACGCAGTTGGTGATGCGATGAACGACCTGCTCCACAACCTTAGGAATGCGCTGGCGAACGATCTTGGTCGCCAAGTCATCCAATTCGACAAGGTCTTGGGGACGGGCTTTCAACTCTCTACGGGCAGACCCGTGGCTCTGTTCGTTGAGCAATTGGCCACCCCTGATCTGATCAGAGTGAGCGATGCTGGTGAGACCTGGATTGATCTCGTCATGCATGGGGTTGCTGACCCAAAGCCAACGCCCCCAGAGGTCAGAAGGCTTCGCCGAACATGCAAGATGCAAGGCGCTGGCTGGGACGAGAAACACAGAGAGATTGTCATCACGTGTGCGCCCAATGACTTTGCCAGCGCCGCGAGAAGAATCATTTCCGTCGCGCTGGCTATAGACGGTTGGCGCGCATGGCAAGAGGAGGCGCAAAAGCGCCCAGCCTATCTCGAAGTGGTGGCCCGCGAGCTAAAAAGCAGTGCCCCAAAGCACGGTTGGGATGTTGACATGCGCCCAACTCTCCGAGGCAAGAGGAGCAATTGGAAGGTCGCTGCGCGTTTGCATCGCAAGGATACGCACGCTGTCGTGTTCCCCATGATGGGGGAGTCCGGTGACGTCGTCATTCAACGAGCCCTTGGGTTCAAGGCCGATCGAAACGAACCCCTCGTTATCGTTGCTGGACGGGGTATCGCAGAAGACCTCAAGAACGCTCCAGAGTTTGATGGTTGGGCAATACCAGTCGGGTATAAATCGGACGACGTGGCCGGTATCGTCATGGCCGCCGAGAAGGTGGCCGCATGGCGCATGAACAATCCCGTCGAGATGCAGGCTTGAACACGACGCACGCTGCTGAACTGCTCAAGCTCAGGCAGACGAAATCGCGTGAGCAGCGCTTCGCCGAGGCGCTCGCTCACACCTTCGAGATGCACGGCGAGACGCTTCGGCGCCTCGCCCAGCACGACATCGGCGAGGTGCCTACTTCACCCCCAGCGCCGTCGCCCCGCTCTCCCCGGTGACGGGCAGCGCGACGAGCTCCTCGGGTCCCTCGATGGGCGCGAGAGGCACGACAGGGGCAGGGAGGCGACCCACGCTCACCGAGGTCTCTATGGCGGCTGTTACGCCCGCCAGCGAGACCTCAGCGTGTGCCTGGATGTAGCCTACGATGGCAGGGCCGAAGGCGTTGCAGTCATCTGCGAGACCTCGAAGGACGGCAAGCCGCGCGTCCTTCAGCCCGACCAGCATCTTGGCCTTCTTCTCGGCGTTATCGGCCTTGTCGATGTCCGGACGTAGCGGCGCCAGCATCGGCTCGGGATCGAGGCTGGCAAGGGCATCTGCGAGCGTGGGTTTGCGCCCCAGGTAGAGCGCCAGCGCGAGGCCCGAGCCCGCGTGCGTCTCGTCCTCGTTCACGGTGACGGTTCCTCCGAGCATCATTTGTGCGAGTCCTCTGCTGGCTCTGGCGCGCTGCCAAGTCGCTGAACGATCGAGCAGTCGGGCCACGGGATATAAAACTTGGGCGGGAAGTTCAGCACGAACGAGAAGTCAAACGACGGTATCGGCAGGTCGACCGCTTGCTTGACCGTGACGTTGTTGCATGGCGTTGGGATGTCTATTTCAAAAGTGACAATCACGATTCACCTCCCAATGAATACAGACGTAGATGGAACACCAGCGATGCCTGTTGGCCCATGGATGGCAGCCATGGGCGGGATGGGCGCCATGCCCGGCGGCACGTTGAAAAGCGTCGTCCCGTTGACGACGAAGGTGTCGACGCCAACGTAGAGCGTTTTGCCGAGTATGCGGATGTCATCATCGCTCACCTGGACAGAGCTTTGCCCATTTGGTGAGGTGAGCGACACGGTGCCATCATCGAGCGCGACCTCTGCGCCATCTGCGGTCTTCAGCTTGATCGACAGCTTGCCCGTGTCTGGATTGCCAGCAAGCCGAATGAACGTGTTGTTGAATCCTCGCTCGTCACCATCGTCACCCTCGACGTAGAACTCTCCGACGAAGGCTTTCGCGGGATCGACGTTGATCGTCTTGCCTTTGAGGCGAACGAGGAACGCTCCGCCGCGCACGTAGAATCGGATGTTCGCCCCCTTCGGCGGCGCGATGAGCTGCTCGTCTTGCAGCGCTCCCTCGTCGACAGCGACGCCTGCCATCGCGCGTGGCAGCGGGTGCTCTCGCCCTCCTGGCACTGTCGCGACAGCCACAGCCATGCCGTCAACGCGCCCCTCAAGGAAGTGCAGCAGCACGCGCATCCCCGCCTTGATGGGCCTCGTCTCGAAGCCCCCTCCGAGCGGACACGAGACCATCGCCGTCACCTCAGCACCGACGAAAGGGCCTGTCAGCACCATGCAAGTGACGTTCATCCCGTTCGCATCGCCCTCGCTGAACACACACGTTGGGTCCTCATCGACCACGCGACCGAGCGCCGACCAGCACTCCTGGTGCGCGCCGTCGTAAGGGTCTTGCTCAAGCGCCTCTGCAAAATCTGCTGCGTCACTGATGCTTGCCATCATCGTCCTTCCATCGCTTTTGCCTGCAGCGCATCGAGCTGGGTCTGCGCCTCAGTCGCCGCCGCTGCGTCGCTGTTCTCAGCGATTTCCTTCCGCACCTTCTCGAAGACGCCGTCCACGACAGCCATCGTTGCGGACTTCAGCTCCTCGAGCTGGGCGCCCACCGCCTGCACGAATGATGAGAGTGTGCCGCCGTCCGCCTTCTTCTGCGCATCGTCTACGATCTGCGTGAAGTTCACGAGACGCAGCGTGATCTCCGTATCGCTCTGATGACCACCAGAGACGTGGAGCTCGTCGACGCGGAACGCGCTGAGCCGAGGGACGCGCTCAAGTACGGCGCCGATGGTCTTGGCTGCGTCCTCAGGCACGCCAGCCGACATCAGGAGCGTCGCCATCGACGCGGCTGAGTAGCCGCCCGTCAGCGCCCGCACCACGGGCGGTACAAGGTCGCCCTGGTCACCAGGGGCCAGGTAGCCGAAAGAGACGGTGTCGCCCGCACGTAGGCGCAGCAAATCGCCCCCGTCACGGTCAGGCTCTGCTGGGTTGCTCCAGGGCACATGCGTTTTGACCGTGTAGCGAATGCGCTGCCGCGTACGCTCAAGGAAGATCATCTTGGCGATCTTCAGCAGCCGGTCTTGGCTCGACACCGCGCCGATGGGGATGAGCAGCACGCTCTCCTCCATCTGCTCGTAGCCGGGGAGCCCCACATTGGCGACGACGGGCGGCAGGCGCGGCGGCTTGCCCTTCTCGACCGTCTCCGTCTTGGCGCCCTTTGGATTGGGCGGCCAGCGCGCCGTGTACATGTCCGCCGTGTCCGGATTGTAGCCCACGGCCTGGATGCTCTGTGCCTTGACGCCCACAAGTGTGTGCTCGGCCTCGAGCGACTCGACGACTTGGCCGACGAGGATGGCCGCCTTGGCGTTCATCCCACGCCCCTCGTAGAGCGGGCCTGCTCCGTTCAGCTCGATGGTCGTGACGTCCATGCGAGGCACGACGCCGAGACGTGAGCACTCCTCTGTGATGACGTCGAGGTAGCTCTGGCTCGGCTTCGCGGGGGCCGATGCTTTGCCGCTCTTCTTGCGCTTGACGGCTTTCGGGATGTGCTCATCGACGTTCGGCTCAGGCTCGCCCGTATCGGCCCACACGACGTCAATCTTTTCGGCCGTCGTGCCCTCGATGAATTTCTCGATGGCCTGCGACAATGGCAGCTTCCTGTCGAGCGTCTTGCCGACTTCGACCTTCTTGCCGGCGAGCAAGCCAACGAAATCGCGGCACGGAAGCTTCGCTGTGGGGATCTCGCCTTCTGTTATCGAGATGCTCTCCGACATGCAGATGCCTGCGAAGTCGATGTCCTTCAGGCTCTCGTCGACAAGCACCGGGTAGCCGCGCGTACGCTCCCATTCGTCGGCCGAGATGTGCCGGACTGCGGCGAACGCGGTGATGACGCGAATCGACTCTGGGGGCACGGGCAGCAAGGCGAGCGGGTTGGTGAACTCGGCCTCGTCCGCCTTGCGAAAGCTGTTTAATACAAACGACCAGGAGATCGGCCGCACGTTCGTCAGTACGAAATAGGGCCGGCCATTGCCCGGTGGCCCCTCCTGGCTCATCTGGCCGGCATCTGG
>JASLCO010000227.1 GCA_030146505.1 Moraxellaceae bacterium | reverse complement strand
TCTTGAAGTGCCGCCGCACTCCTATGATTCGGAAAAGGTCCTTACTATCGGCGTCGACAAGGAGCATGCGTAATGAACAAGCTCTTTTCCAGCGTAATGGGTTGGGTGGATGCGCGTTTCCCGGCAACGGAAACGTACGAGTACCACATGTCCAAGTACTACGCGCCGAAGAACTTCAACTTCTGGTATTTCTTCGGTGTGCTGTCGATGGTGGTGCTGGTCAACCAGCTCGTCACCGGCATCTGGCTGACCATGTTCTATACGCCGAGCGCTGATGCCGCGTATGACTCTGTTGCTGGCTACATCATGTATGACGTGTCCTACGGCTGGCTGCTGCGTTACATGCACTCCACCGGGGCCTCGGCATTCTTTGTCGTCGTTTATCTGCACATGTTCCGTGGCCTGCTCTACGGCTCCTATCGCAAACCGCGCGAGCTGGTATGGCTGATCGGCATGGGCATTTACCTGGCGCTCATGGCCGAAGGCTTCTTCGGCTATGTGTTGCCCTGGGGCAATATGTCCTACTGGGGCGCGCAGGTGATCGTGAACCTCGCCGGTGCCGTGCCGGTTGTAGGTGGTGCGCTGGTGGAGTGGGTGCGTGGTGACTTCCTCATCTCCGGTGCCACGCTGAACCGCTTCTTTGCCCTGCACGTTGTTGCGATTCCCCTGGTGCTGGTGGCGCTGGTGTTCATGCACCTCGTGGCGCTGCATCACGTCGGTTCCAACAATCCTGACGGTGTTGAAATCAAGAAGAACAAAGGGCCGGATGGTGTGCCGCTGGATGGCATTCCTTTCCACCCCTATTACACCGTGCACGACCTCGTCGGCATCGTGGTCTTCCTCGCCGTGTTCTCGCTGGTGATCTTCTTCTTCCCGGATGGTGGCGGTTACTTCCTCGAGCGTCCCAACTTCGAGCCGGCCAATCCGCTGAAGACGCCTGAGCATATTGCCCCGGTGTGGTACTACACCCCCTTCTACGCCATGTTGCGTGCCACGCCGTCCATGTTCGGCTCGGCTTTCCCTGGCGTGATCGTGATGGGTGCTTCCATTGCCATCCTCTTCGTGCTGCCCTGGCTGGATCGCAGCCCGGTCAAGTCCATGCGCTACAAGGGCTGGATGAGCAAGCTGTGGCTGGCCGTGTTCGCCGTGAGCTTCGTTATCCTCGGCTATCTCGGCGTAAGCCCTTCTGACGGTCATACGCTGGGTATTGGCAATACGACGCTGGCCCAGATCCTGACCATCGTCTATTTCCTCTACTTCATCCTGATGCCGGTCTACACATCCATCGAGCGATGCAAGCCAGTTCCCGATCGTGTCACCGGGGGTAGCCACTGATGAAAAAATTCATTCTTTTCGCCCTGATGGCGTTGGCTCCGCTGGCTGCGCAGGCTTCGGAGCATGGCGCAGCTGAGCTGCTGCAGGCCCCGGTGAATGCCCAAGACAAGGTTTCCTTGCAGAACGGTGCCAAGCTCTACATCAGCTACTGCCTGGGTTGCCATAGCGCCAAGTACATTCGTTACGAGCGCCTGGCGGACGATCTCAAGATCGACCCCAAGCTGGTTCAGGACTACATGAATTTCACCGGCGATAAGCTCGGTGACCAGATGACGGCCCGTACCAACCCCAAGGACCAGGCCAAGTGGTTCGGTGCGGCGCCGCCTGACCTGACCACGGAAACGCGCCTGCGTTCGCCGGACTGGGTGTACAGCTACCTGCTGGGCTTCTATCCGGATGAAGGCCGCCCCTACGGCGTGAACAACAAGGTGTTCAAGGATGTGGCCATGCCGCATGTGCTGGCTGAACTGGAAAAGCAGCAGACACCCGAAGAGTTCAAGCAGTCGGTTGGCGACATCGTCAACTTCATGGCCTGGATGGCCGAGCCGAACAAGTCGGAACGCGAGCATCTTGGCGTGTTTGTGCTGTTCTTCCTCGGCATTCTGATGATTCCGGTCTGGTTCCTGAACAAGGAATACTGGAAGGACGTCAAGTAAGACCGGCAGACAGATGCCATAGCAAGAGGCCCGGGGAAACCCGGGCAACTTGTCTTGAGGGCGCGGAATTCTCCGCCGCCCTTTTTGTGTTTAAGGGCCTGATAAACAGGCTCCCGTTTTTGAGTGGAGAGTGAGCATGGGCGTGGTAACCCGTCGGTCTTCAATGACCTTTTATTCGGACGGATCCGATCACTACAGCCATCGCGTGCGTATCGTGCTGGCTGAAAAGGGCGTCTCGGTGGATGTCGTCAATGTCACGGCCGCCAACAAGCCTGAGGACCTGGCGGACCTGAATCCTTACAACACCCTGCCCACACTGGTGGACCGCGAGCTCTCGCTCTACGAATCCAAGATCATGATGGAGTATCTGGACGAGCGCTTCCCGCATCCGCCGCTGCTGCCGGTTTATCCGGTGGCCCGCGCCCAGAACCGTCTGCTGGCTTATCGCATCGAGCGCGACTGGTGCCCGCATGTGGATCTTCTGCTGGGCGGCAAGGGCAAGGAAGCGGCCGTGCTCAAGGCGCGCAAGGAGTTGCGTGACAGCCTCATCACCATCGCGCCCATCTTTGCCGAAAAGCCCTTTTTCATGAGCGATGAGTTTTCTCTGGTGGACTGCATTGCCGCTCCGATTTTCTGGCGCCTGCCCGCCATGGAAATCGATCTGCCGGAAAAGCAGTGCAAGGCCATGCTGAAATACATGGACCGCATTTTTGCCCGTGAATCCTTCCTGGCCAGCCTGTCGGATGCCGAGCGCGACATGCGCAATGCCTGATGCGGCGGCGTCGCGGAAAAAGGATGGCGATGCCATCCTTTTTTCTTTCTGCAGGTACATTTCCCGGAGGCCTTTGCCATGACACCCAGCCGGCCTTATATGGTTCGCGCCATTTACGAATGGATCAATGACAACACCATGACGGCGCATGTGCTGCTGGATGCCACACGCAGCGGCGTGGTGGTGCCGCAGGCCCATGTCAAGGATGGGCGCATCGTGCTGAATATCGCCCCGGGTGCCGTGCGTGACCTGTTCCTGCACAACGACGGCATCAGCTTTTCTGCCCGCTTTGGCGGCGTACCCATGCAGGTCTTCGCGCCCATGCCGGCGGTGCTGGCCATTTATGCACGGGAAAACGGACAGGGCATGTTCTTTGATGAAGACGAAGAGTTCCCCCCGCCACCGCCTGAGGCTGAGCCGCCGCAGCCCGAACCACCAACGGGCAAGCGCCCTGCCTTGCGCGTGGTGAAGTGATCAACCGGAAATGAAAAAGGCCGCATTGCGGCCTTTTTTACGCTCCGCTATCAGCTGGAGGCTGCTACGGGAGCTGGCAGGTAGTCCACCAGCTTCACGATTTTCTTCACGCCGGATACGCCCTTGATCATGGTCACAGCCTGGTCGGCCTCGCCCTGCGTGAGCTTGCCCATGAGATAGACCGTGCCGGCAACCGTGAACACCTTGGTGCGGGAAGAGGGAAAGCCTTTTTCAAAAAGAAAGGCGCTGGCAATGCGTTTGGTGATGGTGCCGTCGCTGATGCGTTCGGCGTAATAGCTGGCGGGTGCGACGATGAGCTCATTGTGTATCAGCTTCACTTCGGCAATCTGGCCGACGATTTTTTCAGCCTGAGCCTTGAGCTCTTCCGTCTGCACCTGGCCGGCCAGGAGCACGCTGCCATAAAAGCTGATGACGTTGACATTGGCATCGCGGAATTGCAGGTCGGCCTTGTAGATGTTGATGCCGGCCGTGTTTTCTATGCCGGTGTCCTCCAGGCGCATGCTCAGCGTGCGTTCGCCGGGAGAGCGGCCCACGGGTTCGGAGCCTGTGGCGCTGGCCATGAGACTGGTGCAACCGGAAAGGCCCAGGCTGGCAGCAGCAATGAAGGCGATGCAGGACTTAAACATCATTGGCTCCGAAGAATTCGCGGTCGATGAGATCGCAGCAGCAGTTGAGGACAAAAAGCTGGGCTTCGTGCACGCGTGCGGCACAGTTGCCGGGCAGGCGCAGGTGTACGTCCTGGTCCGAGCGCAACAGGCGGCCGATTTCGCCGCCGGCTTCACCGGTGAGGGCAATCACCTTCCCGCCCAGTTCCTGCATGACACGTGCTGCCTGCACGATATTGGTGGCATTGCCGCTGGCGCTGGGGATCAGCAGTACATCGCCCGGGCGGGCCAGTGCCTGCAGAGGGCGTGCAAACACATCCTGGAAGCAGCCGTCGGCGGCAATGGCGGTCGTTACCGCGCTGTCGCCCAGCATGATGACTGGCAGGGCCGGGCGCTCGCGTTCGTAACGGTTGCCCAGTTTGCTGGCAAAGCTCTGCACATTGCCGGCGGAAGCGCCGTTGCCGCAACAGAAAATGCGTTGGTCCTGCATGAGCGCCTGCACCAGCGTGCGGGCCATGGCTTCAATGCCGACAGCGTGGAATTCGGCCAGTTGCGACAGGGTGTGCAGGCTGTCGGTGGCGAGGGCGATGATACGGTCTTGCATGTGCTGCTATCAGGTAGTGAAGGCGGCAGGCAACCATTCGACATGCCATTCATGCGCGCAGGCTTGCAGCGCCAGCACGTCAAAACGGCAGTTGCAGCGGGAAAACTCGGGGTGATGGTGGAGAAAAGCCCCTGCGCTTGCAATGATTTTTTGTTGTTTGGCGTGCGTCACGCTGGCTGCCGCGCCGCCAAAATCCCTGCGCCGGCGCAGACGCACTTCCACAAAAACCAGCGTGTTGCCCTGGCGCATCACCAGGTCGATTTCACCAAAGCGGCTGCGGTAATTGCGGACGACCAGCACCAGGCCTTCGGCTTCCAGAAAGCGCTGCGCGCAGGCTTCAGCGGCGGCTCCCGTCTGGCTTGTCGACGGGCTGGGCGGGGAGGGCAGTTCCATTGCGTACCTCGGCACAAGTAACGGTGCGGCGCAGGTGGCGGGTGCTGTCGGCGCGCACCACGCCGCTGCGCAGGGAAACGGCCTCGCCATCCTGCAAGGCCTGCCATTGGCGTATCAGTGTCCAGGCATCGGCGCCAAAGGCATAGAGCCGGTCATAACCGCTGCTGGGGCGGCCGAAACTGGTGTACAGCGCCGTCTGTTCGTCGCGCGCCGGCTCCAGCATCCAGGGCAGGTCGCAAAAATGCAGGCCGTCCAGGTCTTTCTGGCCGCTGGCATCGGCGGTGGGATCCCAGGCGCTGGAAAGCGAATAAAGCGGCAGGCGGCTGCGGTAGTAGGTGAGGGCGGGCTGTACCTGCCGGGCCAGCGAGGGCGTGGCCAGGAACAGCGCATCGTAATGGCCGGCGTTGCGCGAGAGGTCCTTGATCTCGGCGACAATGCCGCCCTTGCGTGTCAGGTCCAGGGTCAGGCTCTTGGGGGCCATGCCGCCGCCCGCCTGCCAGGTGGCCGAGAAAATGCGCAACTGGCGCAGGCTGGCATCGTCGCCGGTAGTCAGCACCAGCGGCTGGTGTATCTGGTTCGAGCGCATCCATTCCGCAAGACGCTGGATTTCGTCTTCCGGCGACAGCGCAAACTGGTAGATATTCTCCGCTGCCTCCTCAACGCTGTTCAGCGCCAGCAGCGGAATGGCCTGCGCACCGGCCTTGACCAGAGGCTCCAGCCGTTCGCGGTCCAGCGGGCCGACGATGATGCCCGCGCCATCGCTGCGTGCCTGGTTTACCAGCGTGATGATGTCGGTGGTGTCGCTGTCATAAAAACGCAGAGAAGGGGTATCGGCCGCCGTTGCAGTGTCCTGATAATACGCGGCCAGAAAGCCGTCCCGGATGCTTTCGGCTGCCTTGGCCATGCGGCCCGATTGTGGCAGCAGCAAAGCGATATGGGGTTGTGCGGCGAGAGCGGCCTGGCTGGCAAGAAGCGCGGCCAGCAAGCTGCCGGCGCGCAAGAAACGGGGAAAAAACATGCGCGGCTTCCAACCTGCGGAGAAATCATGACCGGCGTACTTTATGTGGTGGCAACGCCGATTGGCAATCTTGAGGACTGGAGCCCGCGTGCCGTGGCCACGCTCAAGGCGGTATCCGTGATTGCGGCTGAAGACACGCGCCATTCCGGACGGCTCATGCAGCATTTCGACATCGCCACGCGCCTGATTGCCGTGCACGATCACAACGAAGGCGCCAGGGTCGAATCCCTGCTCGCGGATTTGCAGGAAGGGCGCGACATCGCCCTCATCTCCGATGCCGGCACGCCGCTCATCAGCGATCCTGGTTACCGTCTGGTGGCAGCGGCGCAACAGGCTGGCCTGAAAGTGGTGCCCGTGCCCGGTGCCTGCGCCGCGATTGCCGCGCTTTCCGCCGCCGGCCTGGCCTCGGACCGTTTCATTTTTGAAGGCTTCCTGCCCGCACGCACGGCTGCCCGCAGCGAGCGCCTGCGTGAGCTGGCGAGCGAGACGCGCACCCTGATTTTCTATGAAGCCCCGCATCGCGTGCAGGAATGCCTGCAGGACATGGTGGCCGTGCTGGGTGCGGAGCGCCGCGTGGTGCTCGCACGCGAACTCACCAAGACCTTTGAAACCATCCGGCAATTGCCGCTGGGCGACATGCAGGCCTGGGTGCAGGCCGACGAGAACCAGCAGCGCGGCGAAATCGTGCTCGTGCTCGAAGGTGCCGCCGCCGAAGCCGGCGAACAGGACTGGCACGAAGCCGACCGTGTACTGGGCATCTTGCTGGCCGAGTTGCCGGTCAAACAGGCCGCCGCACTGGCCGCCGGCATCACCGGCCTCAAGAAAAATGCGCTGTATGAGCGTGCCTTGCAGTTGAAGTCCCAGGCGTGATCAGGTCACCGTGTTGAGCGGGCGCCTGTAATTGTGATGTTCTTCAGCTGCCTTCGGTGCCTTCTCCTATTGCCAAGTCCGCGAAGTGTTTTTCCTGCCTATAAAGGGCTATATGCCGCCATGCCGTTCCCGTTGGGGCCAAGGGCTTGTGCCGGCGTATTTCACGGCTGAAACCACTCCCTCAGTAGGCTCTTGATCTGTGCTTGCCTTGCAGGCCGGGGCCGCCTACTCTCCGCGCCCGGAGTCGGCCGGGCGATCGCTGCTGCAGCAATGCAGGGGAGGAAAGTCCGGGCTCCACAGGGCAGAGTGCCAGGTAACGCCTGGGCGGCGCGAGCCGACGGA
>JASLCO010000212.1 GCA_030146505.1 Moraxellaceae bacterium | reverse complement strand
AACAGCCAGCAAGGCCGCCGTATTTGCGGCGCTCATGCGCTTCTTCTATGAAACCGGAGCGCTGCACTCCGATGTGCTGCGCAGCATTATCGGCATACTTGCCGCCATCTCCATCATCGTCGGCAACCTGCTGGCCGTGCAGCAGACCAGCATCAAGCGCCTGCTGGCCTACTCCTCCATTGCCCACTTCGGTTATCTGCTGGTGCCGGTGGTAGGTGGTGTTGCTGTCGAGGCCGTGACGGTTTATCTCGTGACTTATGTGGTGACATCACTGGGTGCCTTTGGTGTGGTCACACTGATGTCCAGTCCCTACAAGGGACAGGATGCAGACCAGCTTTATAATTACCGCGGCCTGTTCTGGCGCCGTCCGTATCTGACCGCCGTGCTGACGCCCATGCTTCTGTCGCTTGCCGGCATTCCGGTAACTGCTGGCTTCATCGGCAAGTTCTACATCATTGCCGCTGGCGTCAGCGCCCAGCTCTGGGTACTGCTGGCGCTGGTCGTGATAGGCAGCGCCATCGGTCTCTATTACTACCTGCGCGTCATGGTCACCCTTTTCCTGCCCGAGCCCGGCATGCAGCGCTTTGATGCGCCCAAGGACTGGGGCTCACGTGCAGGTGGTGTCATGGTGCTGGGTTTGACGGCACTCATGTTCCTGTTGGGCATGTATCCGCAGCCGGTGCTGGATCTTATCGGCAAGGCGACCATGGCGGCGCTCTCCATGGGCTGAGCCCGGCAATCTGCAAAAGGGCCCCTCGCGGGCCTTTTTGCTTTTCAGGTGTGGCGATGATGCAAGCAAGCGCGGCGGGAAAGCCCCTGGTTTATCTCGCACCCATGGAGGGGCTGACCGATTTCTACATGCGGGATGTGCTCACACGCATCGCAGTTTCCACAGGAGGCCGCTTCGACGCCTGCGTCACCGAATTCATACGCGTGACCGACCGTCTGCATCCGCCGCGTGTTTTCTTCCGGGCCTGTCCCGAGCTGCGCAATGCGGGCCGCACGGCAGCCGGCACACCGGTGCATGTGCAGTTGCTGGGCAGCGAGCCTGCCATCCTGGCCGACAACGCTGCCCTGGCTGCCGAACTTGGTGCGCCTTCGATTGACCTCAATTTCGGCTGCCCCGCAAAAACCGTGAATCGCCATCGTGGTGGCGCCGTCCTGCTGGACGAGCCGCATGTCGTCCAGGCCATTGTTGCTGCCGTGCGCCGTGCCGTGCCAGCGCATGTTCCGGTGACTGCCAAGATGCGTCTGGGCGTGAATGACCGCGAATACATGCTGGACAATGCCCTGGGCATTGAAGCGGCAGGAGCCGATGCACTGGTCGTGCATGCCCGCACCAAGGCCGATGGCTATCGCCCACCCGCGCACTGGGAAGCGATTGCGGAAATCCGTGCCACCGTGAAGTTACCGCTGATGGCCAACGGGGAAATCTGGGATGCAGACGATGCCCGGCGTTGCCGCGACATTTCCGGCTGCCGCGATCTCATGCTGGGGCGCGGCGCGGTGGCGGACCCTGCCCTTGTCAGTGGCCTCCAGGGCACTGGCTTGGTACTGGACTGGCCGGCCCTCGTGCATTGGCAGCAACAATTTCTTGCTGCCATGGTGGAGGCCGGCCGGCAGCCGGACGAAGAGCGTTTTGGTGCCGTGTGGACCGAGCGCGGCGCCATTGGGCGCTACAAGCAATGGCTGGCCATGCTGAGCCGGCGCTGGCCGCAGGCGCAAAAACTTTTCCACGACATCAAGCGACGCGAGAGTCTGGACGAGGTCAGGGTGGCCTTGCAGGCGTCAGCCTGATCAAGGTTTTACACAAGGTCTTTGTGGTGGCGCTGTAGGTGCGAATTCATTCGCACATCGCAACAAGGCCCGGGTACGTTGTGCGAATGAATTCGCACCTACCTTGTTCCTGCAAACGCGGGACCCTCATGAAAAAGCCCGCAGCAAGCGGGCTTTTTCATTTCTCCACATTCATGCAAAACGCTTGGGCACGCCACACAAGCCGGCGGCGATTTCCAGTTCGTGTATGCCGTTTTCCAGATAGTCCAGCAGGCGCTGCATGGAGGGCAGTGTGCGGCGGCAACCGATCAGGCCGAATTCCAGCGAATCGCAATAGCTGGTCAGCGTGATGTTGAGCGCGATGCGGTTCATGGCAATGGACACGGGATAAGTGCCCTGCAGGCGCGCACCATTCCAGTACAAGGGTTGCTTGGGCCCCGGCACGTTGGAAATCACCACATTGAAGGCGCGCCAGCTGGGTGCGAGGCCGGTGAGCAGATTGATGCCGGTGGGTGCCATCGTGAGTGCGGTGTAGTTCAGGATTTCTTCCGGGCTCATCTGGCGGAAACGTTTCTTGGCCTCTTCCACCGAAGCCTTGATCAGGCGCAGGCGGTTCATGGGGTCGGCGATGTGCGTGCCGAGATTGGCCAGGATCATGGCGATCTGGTTGCCATCTTCGCTGCCGTCGCGACGCAGCGACACCGGTACCATGGCAATCAGCGGCTTGTCCGGCAGCTCATGCATGCTGATGAGGTAATCACGCAGCGCACTGCCGCACATGGCCAGCACGATGTCGTTCAGCGTGCAGTCAAAGGCATCGGCGAGGGCCTTGATGCGTGACAGCGAGTAGGACTGCGCGGCAAAGCGGCGCGAACCGGTGATGGGCTGGTTGAGCTGGCAGTCGGGTGCCTGGAAGACCGAGACATAGTTCGGGTCGCGCTCGGCCTTGCTGGAAACGCGCATGATTTCCTTCAGCACGGAGGGCAGTCCGGCCGCATGACGGCCGAGGCCGGCGGTGAGATGAGCCATGTTCGAGGCCACGTCAGCCGGCGATGGCAGGCCGCCGCCCACCGGCTTCTTGCGCTCGCGGGCCCAGGTGGGAGGCAGGTTGCGTTCATTGGGGTCGGTGGACAGGGCACGCATGCTCATGCGCATGGCGGCAATGCCGTCGGCCATGGAGTGATGGATCTTGGAATACAGCGCAAAGCGCTTGCCCTGTATGCCTTCGATCAGGTGGACTTCCCAGAGCGGACGTGCACGGTCCAGCAGATTGCTGTGCTCGGCCGAGACCAGTGCCAGCAGCTCGCGTATGCGGCCGGGCTTGGGCAGGGCCTCGTGGCGGAAATGGTGGTCGATGTCGAAATGATCATCGTATTCCCAGAAGGACTGGCCGAAACGTGTTGCCAGCCGCTTGTTGAAGGGCGAGACCGGCTTGTCGTAGGAACGCATCTGCTCGGCGAGGTCACGTATGTATTTGGGGCCGGCATCTTCGGGGAAAGTGAACAACTGCAGGCCGGCCACATGCATGGGCTGCTGTCGTCGTTCCAGCCAGAGGAAAAGCTGATCGACAGGACCGAGAGGTGTCATGATGGTGTGTCCTTGTTTGGGGCAGATACAGCGCGCGGCCCGCAGACTTCTTCCTTGACGGTGCCGCTACTGCGGAAAGGCAAAGGATAATGCATGCTCCTGCCGGGAGGATGCACTGGGCGCGCCAATTTTGGGCTGAGTGTGTCGCCTTGGGATAAACGGCTGGTTGCCGCCTTGTTGAGGATATGTTGCTGATGACCGAACGCCACGATCTTGCTGCCATACGCCTGGATTACAGCCGCCAGAGTCTCAGTCCCGAGGATTGCCGCGCCACCCCGCTGGAGCAGTTCAGCCGCTGGCTGGACGAAGCCATTGCCGCACAGGTCCACGAGCCTACCGCCATGAATGTGGCCACGGTGGAAAACGGCCGGCCCTCGGCACGCATGGTGTTGCTGAAAGCCATTGAGCACGACCATTTCGTTTTCTACAGCAATTACGCCTCCCGCAAGGGCCTGCAGATCGAAGGCGATCCTTTTGTCGCCCTCACCTTTTTCTGGCCGGAGCTGGAGCGCTCGGTGCGCGTGGAGGGCCAGGCGAAAAAAGTCAGTGGGAAAACCTCCGACGAATACTTTGCTTCACGTCCCTATCAGAGCCGCGTCGGCGCCTGGGCTTCGCTGCAAAGCCAGCCGCTGGACAGCCATGCCACCCTGGTTGCCCGCGCCGCCGGGTTCGCCGCGAAATACGTCACCGGCGTGCCGCGCCCGCCACATTGGGGCGGCTATGCCGTGGCAGCAGATCGCGTTGAATTCTGGCAGGGCCGCCCCTCGCGCCTGCATGACCGGGTTTTGTATTTGCCGGACGGGAATGGGGGATGGGAAAAGCAGAGGCTGTATCCCTAGCCAGGTTTGAGCGCTTGTAAAGCGAGCGTGGGGATGACGGTTTTCTTTTCAGGAGTTTCGCCGCCGGGTAAAAGCCACGGCTCGTGCGCTGTGAATTTGCCGATGCCGTATGGATACCGGCCTTCGCCGATATGACGGTGAGGAAAAACTCTGCTTTGCTTTTGTTTTTCCCTGAACTCAGCACAGGCGAAAAGACGGTTTCCCAGAAACCAGAAAAAGCAAATCCCGGTGATGCGGACAAGCGCAGCGAGCCCGCTCCCCCGGCCTTCTGCACCTACGGCCCCGACAGACAAAAGAGCACGGAAGGGAGTTGTGAGACGCCGCATGGCGCGAACCTCACCCGGACACCCTCTGCCAACGCAATGAACAGAGCCAGTTGAAGGGCTCTCCGCAGGAGTCGGCTTTCTTTGCTTACTT
>JASLCO010000189.1 GCA_030146505.1 Moraxellaceae bacterium | reverse complement strand
TGAGATTCCCGCTTTCGCGGGAATCTCATGAACCTTAAGCGGCGTCGTTTACGGGAGATTCCCGCTTTCGCGGGAATGACGGGTACTGGTCTGTCCGGCCTTGAACTTCCTGCCGTCTTTGCCCGCTTGACCCCTGCCCGCCCCCGCCCTAGAGTGCCGCCCCGTCAAAACGCCAACCGGAGAACACCATGGGCGTCAGCCAACCTGCCCGCTTCGGAGAAGACTGGAGCGACGAGCGCGTCAAAAGCCACCTCGAGCACATCGCCCCCGAAGGCCACAATGCCGATTTCCATGTCCTCATCACGGCCTACAAGCACATGCGCCCGGTGGATTTCGAGCGTTTCCTCGTTTTCTTCCAGGAAGCCGGCCGCAATCTGGATGCCCTGGGCCCGGAAGGAAAAACCATTCTGGCCATCGCCAGGGAACATGCGAAATCCGTCGACTTCGTGAAAGTGCTGGAACTCGCCGGCGCACATTGAGCGCGCCGTCCCGTAGGTGGGGCTTCAGCCCGACTTACGGAAAAAACAGGAATCAGGAATGACAAGCCCCGCACAAGCGGGGCTTTTGTTTGGGAATCAAGTATATAAATCCCTTTTGTTTTGGGGCCGTAAAGGCCGGCCCTGGGTTTATGAAGCCCTCCACAAAATCTATTCGCCACTAACGCGGAGCCGCCAGCCAGCTCCGGAAACTTTGCAGCAGCAGGAGCAGCCGCTCCGTCGTGGCCGCTTCAGGGTCTCTCAGCCTGAGTTGCAGGAGCTCCCTGCCTCCGGCCTGGATGATCCTGGCCGTGTATTCCGGGTCTTTCAGCTTCGGATACGCCCGGCGCAACTCGCCCTCAAGAAACTGGCGCACGATAGCCTGCGCCTCCGCAAGCCGCTGGTGCAATTCCGGAGGCGCGCCCTCGGGAGGAATCAGGAACAGGCGCCAGGTGGCCGGATGAGCGTCAACGGCGCGCAGCACCCCGTCAAAAACAGCGGCAAAGGGCCTGGCATCGGCTGGCTTGCGACCCTGGGCAACCGCCTCGGCAAACTGCTGCGCTGCGCGTTGCGCCTCCCGGCCAACCAGTTCGACATACAGGCGCGAGATGTCACCGAACTGTTGATAGAGCACGGCGCGGGTGATGCCGGCCGTCTCGGCAATGCGGTTCGGCGTGGCGGCGTAAAAACCTTCTGCATCAATGATGGCGTGGGCAATGTCGAGGATTTGTTCGCGCCTGTCCTCGCTGCTCATCCTTTTGCGCTTGCTGGTATTCACATCGGGTATCCGTTTGCAGTCAAGGCTTGACATGATAACTAACGGGTCGTAAGTTTACAAATAACACATCGTTAGTTAATGGATTACATCATGCAAGCCACCTTTTATCCTGCACTGGCCGAACGTGTCCGCAGCCAGCACGCGCTGCAAGCCGGGCTGTATGGCCACGTCGACTTCAGCAAGCCCCCCTACCGCTTCACGACAGAGCCCTGGGTCAAATCCGCCCTGCCGGAATGGGTGGCCAGGCGGGAGCCCATCCTTGACGATGCACGGCTCGTCGAACTGATACGAACGACAACCCTGCTCGGCGATGTCGTCGCGGACCCCTATGCCGCCCTGGTGGAGCGCTACAGCGTCAGGCAACTCATTGGCATGCTGATCCAGGCCTGCCGCGGAGGTATCGATTCAGTTCCCGATGCCCCCGCGGAGCTCCGGGCCTTCATGGCCGCGATGGAAGCCACGCCGGACTGGGTGGACATGTCCCTGGTCGAGGAAGGCGCACGGCAATTGCGCATACGCGCGGCATTCGCCTCGCCCTTCCTGATGCGGGGCTCCTTCCTGGGCACCTTCCTCAATACCTATGCCGCCCTTCCCATGGCCATCACCGGTGCGCTGACCGGCCAACGCGCGGCCCACCGGGTCAACGAGACATCCAGCTTCTTTGCGGCCACCACGCTGCCGGGAGCGATGACCCGGCACGGCCCCGGCTTCGAGGCCGCCGCCATGGTCCGCCTCATGCACTCCATGGTGCGCTACAACGCGCTCAAGCGTTCCGGAAAATGGGATGCCGGCGTGTACGGCATACCGGTTCCGCAGATTGACCAGATGCCTGCCGGGCTTATCCCCATCTACCTCCTTGCCATGAATGCACGGCGCAAGGGCCGGAGTCATTTCACGGCCGGGGAGCGCGCGCAGCTCGAATTCAGCCGTTACCGCAGCTTCCTGCTGGGCCTGCCCGAGGAACTGCTGCCCACAACGGCGGATGAGGTCATCCAGGTTTTCCACGCACGGGCAGCACTGCTGCGTGACGATTTTGACGACGCCACCTGCGGCGAACTGGTCCGCAGCACCATTGCCGCTTATCTGCGCCCCCGGCACACCTTGTTTGACCGCGCGGCAGATGCCGTCGAGCGCAGCTGGAGCAAGATTTTCTTTGCCGCCTTTTTTGGCGGGAATCTCAGGGAGGCCGCCAGGAGAGGCGTCAGGCTCGGCCTGGCAGACGTGGCCCGCATCGGCATCACGGCCCCCTTCCTGGTGGGGCGCTTCTTTGCCGTCATGTGGGCCAGCAAGAAACCAAAGCTGCAGAAAATATGTGACGACTACACCATCCGCGTACTCAACAAACGCCTGGAAACCTACGGCAAGCCTGAGTACACGACAGATGCGAAAGACTATCCCTCGCCACAGCCAAGGGGCCATTGAGCGGCGCGTAATCCATGGGAATCAGACATCGCCCTACCTCGAGCCACCATCACCGGCGCAGGCCGGGACCCAGTGATTTCTGCTTTTCTTGAGCCCCGTCAAAGTCACTGGGTCCTGGCCTGCGCCGGGGCAACGGTTAATTAAAAAATGAATCCCCAAACAAAAATCTTTATTTACCGAGGCACATCAAAAATGCCAAAAACATTTTCCCTGCGTGGCGTCGCCCTGGCGGCTGGTCTGCTGGCCTCCACCATGGCCCAGGCCCATGGCGAGCAACCCGGCCAGAACGGAATGCCGGAGGCGCTGTCCAGGCCCCTGGACATCACCTTCTGCATTTACGACCCCATCGGCGAGAACGGTGATGCCGCATCACGTGCCCGCGACATGGCACTGGAGGCACGGCGCTGGAACATCGTCACCAGGATCAGGATATACACCGACGAACGCGTGGCCGCCGAGGATTTCAAGGCCGGCCAGTGCGAGGGCCTGGTCGTCAGCACCTTGCGGGCGCGCCAGTTCAACAAATTCATGGGCAGCATCGATGCCGTCGGCGCCATTCCCGGCTACCGGGAAATGCACGCGGTGCTGGACGTGCTGGCCAACCCCAAAACCATCCCCTTGAGCATTTCCGGCCCTTACCAGGTGATAGGCATAATACCGCTGGGCGCCGCCTATGTTTTTGTCAATGACCGCAGCATCAACAGCGTGGAGAAAGCAGCCGGCAAGAAAGTCGCAGTCATGGACTGGGACAAATCCCAAGCCAGACTGGTACAACAGCTGGGCTCGCAGCCGGTCGCCTCCGATGTCACCAATTTCTCCAGCAAGTTCAACAACGGACAGGTCGACATCATCGTGGCGCCGGCAATTGTCTTCAAACCCTTCGAGCTTTACCGCGGCCTCGGCAGCAAGGGCGGCATCTTCCATTTCCCCGTGGCACAGGTCACCGCCAGCATCGTGATCAACCGCGAGAAGCTGCTGAAACAGGTGCCGGACATGGATGCCCGCATGGAGAAGCTGCGCAACTCGGCCCTGACCCGCGTGCAGGAAGCCTTCGACTATATCGACAAGGCCGAGAAAGAAATCGAACAGAAATACTGGATGGACCTGACACCCACGGAGCGGGACCGCTATGTGCGCATGATGCGCGATTCGCGCCTGCAGCTCACCAAGGAAGGCATCTACGACCCGCGCATGATGGCCCTGCTGAAACGGGTACGCTGCAAATTCGACCCGCAAAACTACGAATGCACATTGGGCGATGAATGATCGGGTGCGCCATCATGCCGCTGGCCTGGCTGCTGCATCAGCACGCGCTGCCAGCCTGCGTACAAAGCGGCCAATATCATCCAGCGCCACATCGGCAGCGGCAATGAAAGCGCTGAACATCTGGAAGTTGTGCCACATGCCCTCATGGATGCGGCAATCCACGTCCACGCCAGCGGCCGTGAGCTGCCTTGCCAGATGCAGGGCATCATCACGCAGGATTTCCTCGCTGCCGGCCTGTATCAGCACCGGCGGCAAACCCTGCAGATCGGCAAACAGGGGCGAGACCCGCGGATCACTCGCCGGAATGCGGCCACGATAGGCATCAGAGCCACGGCGCAGCGCATGCGCCGTCACCATGGGGTCGCGCACGCGGTTGGCCAAAACCGAAGGCAGGCTGAGCGTGAGGTCCACATAGGGCGAAATCATGATCATGCCGGCCGGCAGCGGCAGCCCCTGCTCACGTAAGGCAATCGCAAGACTGAGGATGTGGGCGCAACCACCGGAGTCCCCGCCCAGCACGATATTTTCCGGTGCATGGCCCTGCGCCAGCAAAGCCTGGTAGGCCGCCAGAC
>JASLCO010000183.1 GCA_030146505.1 Moraxellaceae bacterium | reverse complement strand
CGGGCACGAAAATAACGTCATCCGGCAACCAGAATTTGGCAATGCTTTTGCCCACAAAAGCCAGGATTTCATCCTTGCTGGCGGTCGCGCCGTCTTTCAGCACGATGAGCAGCAGCGGGCGTTCATCCCATTTCGGATGCGGCACGCCGATGACGCAGGCTTCCTGCACGGCAGGATGGCCGACGGCAATGTTTTCCAGGTCTATCGAACTGATCCACTCACCACCGGATTTGATCACGTCCTTGCGGCGGTCGACGATCTGCATGGTGTTGTTGGCATCCAGCGTGGCGACATCGCCGGTATCGAACCAGCCATCCACCAGCACATTGCCTTCGCCACGGAAATAGCCGCTGGCAATCCAGGGGCCGCGTATCAGCAGGCGGCCGAACGCCTTGCCGTCGCGCGCCAGCTCACGGCCTTCGTCGTCCACGATTTTCAGGTCAACGCCGTAGATGGGGCGGCCCTGCTTCTGCTGGCGCTGGTAGCGTGCTTCTTTCGGCAGGGCGAGGAAATCGGCAGTGGGCGCATTCACGGTACCCAGCGGGCTGGTTTCCGTCATGCCCCAGGCATGGATCAGGAAGACATCATGCTTTTCATCAAAAGCGCGAATCATGGCCAGCGGCGCGGCCGAGCCACCGACCACCGCATATTTCACGGTATCGAGCGTCGCCTTGATGGTGTCGAGATAATTGAGCAGACCCAGCCACACAGTGGGCACACCCAGCAGCAGCGTGGCCTTTTCGCCGGCAATCAGTTCGTGCAGGTTCTTGCCGTCCATGCCGGGGCCGGGCAGCACGAATTTCGCGCCGGAAATGGCAGCGGCATAGGGCGTGCCCCAGGCGTTCACATGGAACATGGGCACGACCGGCAGTACCACACTGTCACGCCCGATATTGAGCGCGCCGGTGTGCAGGCTGGCCCAGGCGTGCAGCACCGTGGAGCGGTGCGAGTACAGCACGCCCTTGGGATGGCCGGTGGTGCCGGAGGTGTAGCAGAGCGAGGAGGCGGCGCGCTCGTCCAGCGCCGGCCAGTCGTAATCCGTGCTCTCGCCGGCAATGAAGTCCTCGTAGCAGAGCAGGTCGTCGCGGCCGGCCGGCATGGCGGCGCGGTCGGCAAGCACGATCACCTTTTCCAGTGTCTTGAGCTGGCCGCGCACGGCATCCACCAGCGGCAGGAAGGTGAGGTCGACAAAGAGCAGGCGGTCTTCGGCGTGGTTGGCGATCCAGGCAATCTGTTCGGGAAACAGGCGGGGATTGATGGTGTGCAGCACGAAACCTGCGCCGGACACACCGAAATAAAGTTCGAGATGGCGATAGGTGTTCCAGGCCAGCGAGGCAATGCGGTCGCCGGGCTTGATCCCCAGCCGGCCCAGCGCATTGGCCACGCGGGCGCTGCGCTGGCCGATGCCGCGCCAGTTCGTGCGGTGTATGTCGCCTTCCACGCGGCGTGTGACGATTTCCGCGTCGGGATGATTGCTGACGGCAAATTCCAGCAGACTGGAAATGAGCAGGGGTCTGTCCATCATGGCGCCGAGCATGGCCGTGTCTCCTTGGATGATGCGATGAAGCCGGCTGCGCCGGTCTTTTTGAGGGAGACCCGATGATACGGAGTTCCGGCGGCCTGAGAAGCGCCGCCGGAATTTTGGCCCGGCCGGCATAGAGACTGGCCCGGCCGGCATAGAGACTGGCCCTGCCGGCATAGAGACTGGCCCTGCCGGCCTGATTGTTGATGCGCGAGTTTGCAGAAGGGATTGTGTCTGTAAGTCGGGCTGAAGCCCGACCTGCAAAGCGGGCGGGGTCAGTGCGCGGCCAGCGTGCCGGGAAAAATGCAGGTGAAGACGGAGCCCTTGCCCAGGGTGGAGCGGATGTCGAGGCGGGCTTTGTGCTCCAGCAGCACATGCTTGACGATGGCAAGGCCGAGACCGGTGCCGCCGGTGGCGGTGGAACGGGCAGCGTCGGCGCGGTAGAAACGTTCGGTGAGGCGCGGGATGTGACGGGCATCTATGCCTATGCCATCGTCTTTCACGCTGAAGAAAACAAAACCGTTTTCTTCCCACCAGCGCAGCTGGATTTCGCCGTGGGCCTGCGTGTATTTCACGGCATTGGTCACTAGGTTGGAAAAGGCACTGCGCAGGTCGTCTTCGAGGCCGATGAGGCGCAGGTTCTCGTCGCACTCCAGCGTGACGTGCTGGTGTTTTTCCAGGCCATAGGCAATGGCTTCGTTTTTCAGCTGCTGCAGCATGGCCGGTACATTGATGATGCGCGGCTCCTGCTTCAGCGAATCGTTTTCCAGGCGCGACAGCAGCAGGAGGTCATTCACCAGGCTGGTCATGCGGCTGGCCTGCGCATCCATCTGCTGCAGCGCACGCTTCCAGCGCGCCGGCAATTCCTCATCCATGGACAGGAAGGTTTCCAGATAGCCGGAAAGCACGGTCAGCGGCGTGCGCAGCTCGTGCGAGACATTGGCCACGAAATCCTTGCGCATTTCTTCCAGGTTGTGCAGGCGCGTGATGTCTTCCACGATCATGAGGCGATCATTGCTGCCGAAGCGGTTCACGCTGAATTGCAGATGATGCGAGGGATTCAGGGCCGAGGGCAGTTGCAGCGGCACATCGTGCGGGCCCTGCTCGAAATAGCGGATGAATACCGGATCGCGCACGAGATTGGTGACGGGCTGGCCGATGTCGGTCGGTGACTTGAGGCCGAGTATTTTCTCCGCCGCCGGGTTCCACCATTCGAGATTGCCGTTGCCGTCCACCAGCACCACGGCTTCGCGCAGTGACGATACCGAGGAACGTGCGCGCTCTATGATGCCGATGAGATTGTCACGGGCGCGGCGCTCGTCGCGCTGCAACTGGTAGATGCTCTGGAAGACTTCACCCCAGAGGCCGGTGGCTTCGGGAATTTCCGTGCCATCGTCCTGCTTCAGCCAGCGGTAGAGTTTTTCCAGCTGGCGCAGGTGCAGGATGGTGTAGGTGAGGAAGCCGGCGGAAATGGCCCAGCCCGGATGGTCGAAGAGCCAGCCGACCAGTCCGAAGAGCAGGAGAAAATACAGGAGGCGCGTGGCCTCCTGCTTCATCATGTCACTCACAGGAGCTCCTGCTGGTCTGTAGCTGGTGCAAAAGAGGGAGGCTCTTGTCATGAGTGAAACGTGAGGGCGAGCTGCGCTCTGCCAGTGAATCGTGAATCGTGGAAAAGCAGCTCTCAGCCCCAGCTGTTTCCCGTTTGCGGAGGGAGGAAGAATGCGGCAGGACGGGTTTCAGCGGCGAGGTTCTGGTTTTTCCACGATTCACGATTCACCCGATGCCGCGCAGCGGCGAGTCACGTTTCACGCTACAGCAATTCAGGCGGTGGCCGTTTCCCGCGGGCCGTCCACCTTGGTCGAGAAACGATAGCCCGTGCCACGTACTGTCTGTATGAACCTGTCGAAACCGAAAGGTTCCAGCGCCTTGCGCAGGCGGCGGATGTGCACGTCGATGGTACGGTCCTCGACATAGACATTGCCACCCCAGACCTGATCCAGCATCTGCGAGCGCGAATAGGCGCGCTCCTGGTGGCTCATGAAAAAGGCCAGCAGGCGGTATTCCGTGGGGCCCATTTCCACCGGGGTTTCGTTGGCGGTGATGCGGTGGCTGACCGGGTCCAGCTTGAGGCCTTCGGCCTCGATGGCCTTTTCCGAACTCAGGCTGGACGAGCGGCGCAGTACGGCGCGTATGCGCGAGACCAGCTCGCGGGTGGAAAAGGGCTTGGTGATGTAGTCGTCGGCGCCGGCATCCAGGCCCTGGATCTTGTTGTCCTCTTCGCCACGCGCGGTGAGCATGATGATGGGAATTTCGCTGGTGGCCTCGTCGCGCTTGATGCGGCGTGCCAGTTCCACGCCGCTCATGCCGGGCAGCATCCAGTCGAGCAGGATGAGGGAGGGGCGTTCGTCGACGATGAGGTGATGGGCGGCCAGGGCGTCTTCCGCTTCCAGGCACTCGAAGCCGGCCAGATCCAGCGCGATGGCAATCATCTCGCGGATCGCGGCTTCATCATCAACTATCAGGATTCGTTCGGTTTTCATGGCACCAAGCCTTGTCTTCTCGTGTTTAGTGACGAGCGTATTACAGCTTGGGCTTGTTAAGGAATTATTACAAAGCGGCGGTGGGGCGGGTAATGAGGGTGAAACGTGAGCTGCCGGGCTGCGCCCTGGCGGTGAAACGTGATTGTGCCTGCGGCTCGTGAAAGCAAAAGCATCAAGGCTGAAACTGCGATGCTTTTGCTTTTCACGATTCTCCCGATGCCGCAAAGCGACGAGTCACGTTTCACTCCCGGCTTCAGCACTCACCCCACAACCGGCGCCACCTTGAAGAGATAGCCGAGGAAGACGCCGGCAAAGAGCAGCGCTCCCACCCAGTGATTGTGCAGGAAGGCCTGCAGGCAGCGGGTGGGTTCACGTTCACCGGCCAGGCGGAATTCCCAGGCGAACAGGGCGATCACGCCCAGCAGTGAAAGGCCGAAAGGCCAGGCCAGCTCCAGGCGGCTGCCCACCATCCACAGGGCGAAGAGGAACAGGGCCTGCAGGCTGGCGATGATCATGAGGTCCATCTCGCCGAAGAGGATGGCGGTGGACTTGATGCCGGCCTTGAGATCGTCCTCGCGGTCGGCCATGGCGTACCAGGTGTCGTAGGCCACGGTCCAGCAGAGATTGGCAGCGAAGATCAGCCAGCACACCGGGCCCGGCGTCTGCCCCTGTGCCACGAAGGCCATGGGGATGCCCCAGGAGAAGGCGGCGCCCAGCACCACCTGCGGCAGGTAGGTGTAGCGCTTCATGAAGGGGTAGCTGCCTGCGATGGCCAGCGCGCCGAAGGACCAGTAGAAGGTCTGCAGGTTGAGGAAAAGCAGCAGCGTGGCCGAGGCGGCCACCAGCAGGGCGCAGAAGGCCAGGGCTTCTTTCGGCGTGATCTTGCCGGTGGCCAGCGGTCGTTCTTTCGTGCGCCAGACTTGGCCGTCGAAATCCCGGTCCGCCCAGTCATTGATGACGCAGCCGGCGGCGCGCATGAAAGCCACGCCCAGCGTGAAGACGATGATGATGCGCAGCGGCGGCGTGCCGTTGCCGGCCACATACACCGCCCACAGCGTGGGCCAGAGCAATAGCCAGATGCCGATGGGGCGGTCGAAGCGGGCCAGCTTGAGGAAATCGGGGAGGCGGGGAAAGCGTTGGTGCAGCGCGGTCAGCATGTCTCGTCTCGCCATGGGGATGGGTGCCATGATAAACCAGCGCGCTGCCGTGGCCATGGTTACCCATGTGCTGTTGTCACGGGACCGCGATACCGGGATCATCGCGCGGCATTTCCCGGCACCCGGCCTGCAGCGGCGGGGCGCCCTCCCGGCCGGCAAGGCACCGGGCCATTCCAGAGCATGACAAGAGATGGTGCGATGAAGCAGAACAAGAAAGGGCTGGTGTTGCTGGTGGTGGCATCGGCACTGCTGGCCGCCTGCAATGACGAGCAGGTGGTGGAGCGCAACACCGATCCTTCCCCCATACCCAGCGTGATGGGCTGGCCGGTGGCGCTGGAGATCGGCGGCCTGGCGCTGGCTGATGCCCTCCTCGCCGATCTGGCGCGCATTGGCGATTTGCCGGCCGCGACCTATTGCACGAGCGGCAGCCGCGTCGACACCATCGTGGCAGGGGATGACTATCCCACGCATTCACTCTTCACCAATTGCCAGATAGGCAAGCTCACCCTGAATGGCAGTGCCGATTTCCATGGCACCGGCAATGCCGAAGATGGCCAGTGGGGGGTGCGTTTCAACGATCTGCAGGTCGACGGCCTGTTCACCGAAGACGATATCCTCACCGGCATCCCCAAGGGCGCTCTCAGCATGGTGGTGTCCGGCATGGTGGAGAGCAGCCATGATTCAGCCCTCCTGGAAGACCGGCTGGATGTGACCAACCTTTCCTTCAAGGGCTCCACGACCCGGTACGGGAGCACTGCCCTGGTCAGCCTGGAGGTTCCGGAATATTCACGTCTGCGCACGGCAATACCGGCTGCGGACCCGGAGGATGGCGGCACCAGGACCTTGCAGGTGAGCGGCCACCTGATCAAGGCGGGTGACTACGGCACCTATGATGTCGATCTGACAAACGCGGCGGCCGATGCCAACGCCGATTGCGCAGCAGCGCCCCTTGAGGGCCCCTACACGGAAGACTTCGTCAAGGACACCATCAATTTCGCTTCCGGAAAGCTGTGCATCCGCGACCACCTGAAAGCCGGCAGCCTCCTGGTGCTTTCTCCTACCGAAGCCGTCCCTCCCGATCCTGATGCCACCCCGGCCGATGGCGAGGAGAACAACGGACTGCCGGCCGGCGCACTGGTCCAGCTGACAGGCCACATTGATACCGTCACATTCAACGTGGCGCATAAATGGGAAGAGATGAAACCCCTCTTCATCATCAGCGCGCTGGATGGTCTGGTGCCTCCGCACTGAGGCGCGTAAACCCCGTGCTGGCCGAGGCTTCCGGCCGGCGCGGGGAATTCCCCCCTTCTTGAACTACTTTCCTCTCCTGACCCCACGCGTTAATCGCGACAATACCCGTGCGAATTCATTCCCGCGCATTGCCTGATGCCAGTCCATCCAGGTTGGCGACAGGACAGCTTGTAATGCCCTTCCCACGCGAGATACACGGCCGGATGTGAATCAGGCGCTATCCTGGCGCGCTGGAGCGACCAGCAGCGCCGGCAGGAAACACTCCGCCACCAGCAGGGGGCGACCGTGGTAGACCAGGTGTGAGCGGCGGGCGAAGACCTGGCCTTCGGGCTGCTGCAGGCGGGTGATTTCCATGGGGCCGCGGCGCAGGGTGGGGTCGCGGAAGAGCAGGCCGCCCAGGGAGTGATTGCCAAGCTTGCGCAGGCGGCGGCCGGGACCGGTCAGGGAGCTGGCCGGCAGCACGCTGCGTGCGCGCACCCACACTTCATCGCCGCCCAGCAGGGCAACTTCGCGGATGAGGGCAAAGCGGCCCGGATGCAGCCGCAGGCGGCGCGCTTCTTCCACTGCCGGCCGGCCCCAGTACTGGCGCAGCACTTCCACGCGAAAGCGGCCGCCTGAACGCGCCACCAGCCGTGCCGTCAGCGAACCCGGCTCCAGCAGCCAGTGGCGGATTTCCGGCTCGGGATGCAGTTGCCAGTGGCGGGCAGGCGGGAGCCAGCGACGGGGGGGATTCCAGACAGGCATGGGGTAAAGACGGCCGCGAAAACTGCCGCGAGCATGCCGTCTGGCTGGTGGCGAGGCAAGGGAAAGTCGGTCCGGCCATGCACTCGCAACCGGCGTTTCGGGCCAGCTGCGCCGGCTTTTCGGCGCTGGTCATGGCGCCGCTGTTTTGGCAGACTCGCGCAGCCAAGAAGTTCGGGGTGCCCGGGCGAGAGGCATTCCCGTATTGCAAGAAATAGCGAGCGCGGCGCACAGGCCGCCTAGCCGAGGTTGGAAAATGAAAAAGTGGCAGTGTGTAGTGTGCGGTTTCATCTATGACGAAGCCGTGGGCATGCCCTGGGATGGCATCCCGGCCGGCACCAAGTGGGAAGACATTCCGGCCGACTGGGTTTGCCCCGATTGTGGCGTGGGCAAGGAAGACTTCGAGGTCGTGGAAATTTAATCGGGTTGCGCTCCAGCCTCGCTGACTGCGCACACCCCCTCTTCCTGCTGCAGGTTTTTAATCGGCGGCAGCGAAAAAAACAGGCCTGCGCGATGCAGGCCTGTTTCCATCAGCAGTAACCGCCTGCCGTGTCAGCGGCCAGCACTTCCAGACGTCATGGCCACAGCATCCGGGACAGGTGGCCTTATTGGAGAAAACACAGCATGAGTGCGCTCGTCATCATCGGCACCGGCCTTGCCGGTTACAACCTCGCCAAGGAATTCCGCAAGCTCGATGCCGAGCGCCCCCTCATCATGCTCACCGGTGATGACGGTCGCAATTATTCCAAGCCCATGCTGTCCACCGGCTACACCAAGGCCAAGACGGCCGACGAGCTGGCCATGGCCTCGGTTGAACAGATGCGCGAACAGCTCAAGGCCGACATCCGCACCGGCGTGCGCGTGAACGCGATTGACCGCGTGACGAAAACCCTGAGCGTGGAAGGCGAGACCATTGCCTATGGCGATCTGGTGCTGGCGCTGGGCGCCGATGTCTTTCGCCCCGATCTGGGTGGCGACGGCATAGAGCGTGTGCTGTCCGTGAATGATCTTGAGGACTACGCGAAGTTCCGCATTGCCGCCATGGGCAAGAAGAAAGTCGTGATCATCGGCGGCGGCCTCATCGGCTGTGAATTTGCCAACGATCTTTCCAATGGCGGTTTTGAAGTCGAGGTGGTGGAACCGGTGGGCCGCGTGCTGCCTTCGCTGCTGCCCGAGCGTGCTTCCGACGCCGTTGCCAACGGCTTGCGCACGCTGGGCGTGAATTTCCATTTTGGCCACAGCGTGAAAGGCGTGTGGGAAAACGGCGCGGGCGTGGAAGTGGAGCTCAGCAATGGCGAACGCATTGCCGGTGATCTCGTGCTCTCTGCCATCGGCCTGCGTCCACGCACTTTCCTGGCGCTGAATGCCGGCCTTGAAGTTGGCCGCGGCATCAAGACCGACCGTTTCCTGCGTACCTCCGATACGAATATCTATGCCTTGGGCGATGCGGCAGAAGTGGATGGCAAGGTATTGCTTTATGTATTGCCCCTGATGGCCGCCGCGCGCGCGCTGGCCAAAACTCTGGCCGGCACCGACACCGCCGTGCAATATCCTGCCATGCCCGTACAGATCAAGACGCCGGTCTGTCCGGTGGTGGTTTCTCCCATCGTGCCGGGCACGCCCGGCGAATGGGAAATCGAGGCGGACGGCAATGATGTGAAAGCCGTTTTCAAAAGTCCCGAAGGCCAGCTGTTGGGCTTTGCCCTGACCGGTACGGTGGCCGGCAGCGGCGCCGTGAAAATGGAGCTGACAAAGCAGTTGCCGCCGATATTGGCATGAGGCAATTCACCCCATGAAAAAGGCCGCGTCATGCGGCCTTTTTTTCTCCCTCACGGCTTGCTATGCCTGCCTCCCATATTCAGCAGTGGCGTGAGCGCAGGTTTTGTAGGTGTGAATTCATTCGCACATCCCCTTTTTAATTGTGCGAATGAATTCGCACCTACAGCTGAAAGAAGCAGAAAGGTTGACGGAGCCGTCAGGTCATCAAATATGAAACAAGAAAAAGCCCGCATTCGCGGGCTTTTTCTGTTTATGGCCTGGTTCAGGCCGCATCATGATGCACGCTGGTGATGCCCTTGCCGGAAAGCTCTTCATGGGAGAAATCATCCACATCAATGACGGCGCGCACG